>DYNG01000165.1 GCA_020721165.1 Desulfocapsa sulfexigens | reverse complement strand
CAACAGGTTGAATTTATTGCAGTTAAATAACAGGTGAAAGCTGTTTCTGTAGTGCCATAAATAGGTCTTATCAAGTAAAATCAATATGTTGCGTAAAAAAGCTGTTAAACTTGGGTTAGGGCAGGCGCAATTTTAGTAGCCCATCAATTCTGCAATTGCCAGCGACCATTGTTGTCCCGGCAGGCAGTGCTGTAGGTTCGTTCGGTTTTCCCGTCAATAACCGCTATGATCTCCGCTTGTCGGCAGGGGCGATGGCTGCGGGGATCTGAATAAGCTGGCTGCGGGCGGACTTCATAGCTGTTGCCGTTATCAGGATTGCTCCAGGAAGAAGACTGTCCAGAGACCCCTCGCTCATAGACATGGTTGAGCTGTTCCCGGTCGTACTTGTCCATTTCGTTGCCTATCATATAACCAAGGGCGCCGCCCACGGCCGCGCCAATCAGGGTGGCCTCGGTGCTGTGACCAATGGCCTGCCCGACCAGGGCTCCGCCAATGGCCCCGGCTCCGGCTCCGGTTTGTCCTTTGGTGGCACAGGAGCTGGCGGTGAGAGAGGAAAGGAGGAGAAGGGCTAATAACATTTTGTTCATGGCATCACCTGTTACGAATAGATAAAGAGAGAGAACGACAAGTTGTCTCATTATGACCGTAAAAAAATAACCACCGAGGGGGGAGATTGTCAATGCTTATTGTTTTTGTGTCATATTTATTTGCTTCCATGAGAGGGGAAGGGTAAGATAATGGTCGTCAGTTGTTGGTGGTCAAACTTATGGGCACTTTGAAAAATGATCTTTTCGCCCAAACTCTTCGCTATGCTCAAAATTTTTCCTCGGAATATCCATCCGTGACTGTGGTGAAATTTTTCGCATGCTGCGATTTTGAACGGAAATCCCCCTTTTTCAAGGCCCCTCAACCCCGCAGTTACAGGGAGCAAGGTGAGAAATATGTTTACACGAATAGGACAGACTCGTTTCTGGATTTTTCTGTTTTGGGCCTTCGTCCTTTCCGTTGGACAGGGGAATGCACTCACCCTGGATGCGGGTTTTGGCGATCAGGGGGTAGTGACGACCAGGGTTGGCCATGTTGCGGATACGGCCCATGCTATACTTGTCCAGCCAGATGGTAAAATTCTGGCGGCTGGCTCCTCTTCAAATAGTCGGAACCTCGATTTTGCCCTGGTTCGTTATATGCCCGATGGCGAGCTTGACCCCTCTTTTCATTTCAATGGTCAAGTGGTGACGGTGGTTGGCAGTGAAGATGATGCCGCTCTGGATATGGCCTTGCAGGGTGATGGCAAGATTATCGTCTGTGGCTATGCCTTTAATGGCGAAGATCGTGATTTTGCCATGGTGCGATTTACGGCGGACGGTGTTCTTGACCGTGAGTTTGGCGACAACGGGATGGTGGTGGCACAGCTGGGCGCCGGCAACGATCAGGCCACCGCCGTTGCGATTCAGGCGGACGGCAAGATCCTGGTGGCCGGAACGGTTGAGGGCACGGCCGAGTCGGTGGGCGCGGTGGTGCGGTTCCAACCCAATGGCAGTGTTGACGCGTCGTTTGGTCAAGGGGGGGCGATCTTTCTTGATGCCGGCGCCGACACCGCCATAACAGATATGGCGGTGCAAAAAGATCTGCGGATCGTGCTGGCTGGTTCGTATGAAGAGGATGGGAGAAAGCAGGTGCTGCTGGCCCGACGACAGAGCAATGGTTTGCCGGATACCCATTTTAACGGGGTGGGAGTGGCGGAGGCCATTGGCGAGAATCGGGATGCTGTGGCCCACGCCTTGACGGCATTGGAGGATGGGACGATTATGGTTGTCGGTTCTGCTGGTCTGGATCAGAAGCAGGATGTTCTTCTGGTTCGTTATACAGCGGATGGACGACTGGATCATAGCTTTGGCGATTCTTCGGGGATGTTGATCCATGATTTCAAGGGTGATGCCGATGTCGCCTATGGGGTAGCCGCCAATGCGCAGACCCTTTTTGTGGCTGGCTCTACGACGGGCAATGCCTTGCAGGAGTCGTTTCTTCTCCAGTACCCATTGGCTCCGCAACAACCAGCGGCGTCTTTGGCTCAGCCGGTGGAGACAGAATCCAAATCTTTTACTGGCGCTGCATATTCTCTGGCCTTGCAGGAAGATGGCAAGGTCGTGCTGGCTGGTGTCAATGATGATGGCGGCACCAGCAGTTTCGCTCTGGCCCAATATGCGACTGGGGAAGAGAATCCCACAGTGGATGCCAATGCGGCCTTTGTCTCACCCTTCATTTTCACCACCCCGGCCTCTGAAATTACCAGAGTGGGGGCTTTCACCGGCGGAACCATCAGTCCCGATTCCGGTCTTACATTTTCCCGGCGCGGGGTGGTCTATTCGATTGCTCCTTATCCCTCTTTGAGTTTACAGACGGTAATCACTCCTCTGGAGGAGACCGGTTCAACCGTTATCCCGGAACCAAAAACGGCGCTTGATCCAACCAAAGAGGGCTCCACCAGCAACGGCTCTGGCTCTGGCGTCTTTGGCAGTATCCTCAGTGGCTTGAGTCCTGGAACCCACTATTTCGTCCGGGCCTATGGCGTTGCCAGCACGGGTGTTGTCTATTACGGCCAGCAGTTGAGTTTTACCACCAGCGATGCCTGCTTTATTGCCACCGCTGCCTATGGCTCTCTGCTGGATCCTCATGTCCAGACCCTGCGGCTCTTCAGAGACTCCTATCTCTTGACACACGAAACGGGACGGGCCTTTGTCCGGCTCTATTATCAGCATTCTCCGGCCATTGCTGTGGTGGTGGCCAACCATCCGGTCTTGCGCTTTGGGGTGCGGACGATCCTGTTGCCGGTCGTCGCCGCCAGTTACCTGTTGCTTCATCCGGGCATCATGGGCATGGTCGCCGGAGGAGGATTTATCCTGGTCGGCGGGCTGATGCTGGTTCGTCGGCGTTCCCGCTTCTCGTTACCCATAGTCAACTCGTGAGCCTTTGCTCTCAAGACGAGGAAATCGGGATGGAGACGACCATTTTTCTCATTGGCTATCGGGCCGTCGGCAAGACCACGGTGGGGCAGAAATTGGCGGCCTCGTTGCAGTTTGCCTTCGTTGATACGGATCTGCTGATCTGTGAAAAAAAGCGGGCCTCGGTGCAGGAGATTGTCCAGAAGGAGAGCTGGGACGGATTCCGTCGCTGTGAGCAGGAGGTGTTGCAGGAACTGGTCGGTCGGCCCCGGTCTGTGATTGCCACGGGCGGCGGGGCCATTCTCCATCGTGATCTGTGGCCGTCTCTCCAACAGCATGCCCTGGTGATCTGGCTGATGGCCGATTGCGAGAAAATATGTCAACGAATTATGGGCGATAATATCAGCGCCTCCGCCCGGCCCTCATTGACCGGAAAGGATGTGTGCGCCGAAGTCAGAGAGGTGCTGGCGGCGCGGGAACCTCTCTATCGGGCAACGGCGGATATGATAATTGATACCGGCCAGTTCAACGAGGAAGAGGCGGTGAATGAAATTCTCCGTCGGCTGCCGCAATGTTTTTCGGCGGGGGCGGCAAAGCTGGTGAGCTAAACGAGATTTTTTGACCTGATTTCGGCGAGCTTCGCAATCGTTTCTCGTTCATCAGAGTAGAAACGAGTCTTTCTCCTCGTCCTTTCTGTTGTGTCAGCAATCTGTTACAATCTGTTACGGGAAATGATTCGTGAGGGGTGAAAAGCAAACACTCTGTATCCGAGACCACGGCTTTGTTTTGCCTATACTCCGGATATTTCGAGCTTATGCCCATTGTTGAGCAAGAGCCAGAGCGCCGAGAATCAACGAAAACGACAAAACAACAATAAACCA
>DYNG01000164.1 GCA_020721165.1 Desulfocapsa sulfexigens | reverse complement strand
ACAAGGAACCGCAGAATGATGAAGTTTTCACTTCGACGATCGATATTCGATATTCGATATTCTACTGCTCATAAACGATGATAACGACATAAATTTCTCTCTCAATCAGATGGCGCGCGGGAGGGCAAGCGGGCGGCGACGAAACCCTGCCAGCAGGATGACGAGATGCCATGATGCCGACCACGATCTCGCTGAGTGAGGTTGGCGCTATTTGTCTCGTTGCAACACGAAGTGGGCCAGTAGGCGCAAGATCGCCACTTCCGTCTGATTGGCTGGAGAGGCCAGGCTTTCCAATTCGCTCAGGGCTGTGGCGATCATGGCTTCGGCCTTTTCTCGGGCCAGGGTGAACCCTTCATGGCTGGCAATCCAGGCCGTGACCAGGGCCACGCCCTGTCGCCGTTCCTCGACGACCCCGTTCAATAACGAGAGGACATGCTGGCGGTCGTTGCCCTTCATGTGATTTAAGGCCATGATCAGCGGCAGGGTCAGTTTGCCCTCGCAGAAATCGTTGCCCACTTCCTTGCCGGTGATGGCGGGATCACCGAGATAATCGAGCAGGTCGTCAATAATCTGAAAGGCGCAGCCCAGGTGCAGGCCATAGTGTCGTAGCGCCTGCCGCCCCTGTTGCCCGGCGCCTCCGGCCAGGGCCCCAATCTCGCAGGCCGCCCCAATCAGCCGGGCCGTCTTGCCCATGATCACCGCATAATAGGCCTCTTCATTAAGGGCGGAATTCCCGGCATTTCGTAATTGCAAAAACTCCCCGTCCACCATGGCCGCGGTGGCCTCGCAGAAAACCTCCAGGGCTGCGGCCCCCCCCTCACGGCCCACCAGCAACATGGAGCGGGCGTGGAGAAAGTCGCCGGCCAGAATGGCTGCGGTCTGGCCGTAGGCAATATTGACAGCGGGCCGCCCCCGGCGCATGGTGGCCTGGTCAATGACATCATCGTGAAACAGGGTGGCGCAGTGGAGATATTCAAAGGCCAGGGCCAAGCGATGGATATCAGGGCCTGCCTCCTGTTCACCCCCGCAAAGACGATAACAGAGCAGGGTCAGCAGGGGCCGGATTCGTTTGCCGCCATTGAAAAGACCGTAGTGAACCACCTCCTCCAGCAACTCATCCATCTCTCTGGTCGCCTCGCTGAGATCGTCGCGCATCACCTGTTCAATCTTGACCACCAGCGGGGCAATGGCCGTTTTTAACGCGGCCCCCGTCTTCTCTTCAACCGTTATCCGAGCGGCCTCTTTCTTTTTCATCTGTCCATTTCCTCCAGCTGTTCAAAAAAATGACGAACCTCCTCCAGGCTCCGCACGACTGGCGAAGGCGGCAGGCTGGCGCGAAAGGCGCGGCCATAGCCCTTGCTGAAGAGGCGCACATCCATAATGGCAATAACCCCGTAGTCACTGGTTGCCCGCATCAGTCGGCCCGCCCCCTGGCGCAGGGTGAGAATGGCGCGGGGCACCTGTAAATCAAAAAAGGGTTTGCCCCCGGCTTCGGTAATCGCCTGCATCCGGGCCTGTAGAACCGGGTCGCTGGGGACTTCAAAGGGGAGCTTGTCAATCATCACACAGCTTAATGATTCCCCCTGTATGTCCACCCCTTCCCAGAAACTGGCCACCGCCAGCAAAACCGAATCGGTCGTCTTTTTGAACTGTTCCAGCAGGGCCTGACGGGACGACCGCCCCTGCACCAGGATGGGATGGGGTAAGGAGGAGGTTTCCAGGAAGGCGGCCATTTCGTCCATGCCTTTGAAGCTGGTGAAAAGGAGCAGGGCCCGTCCCTGACTGATCTCCAGCAACTCCAGGGTCTGCTGGCAGAGCCGGGCCGAATAGGAGGGGTCCGGGGGTGGTGGGAAATCCGCCTCTGGGACAAAGAGCCGGGTGCGGCGGACGAAATCAAAGGGGGAGTGCAGTTGCAGGGTTTCGGTCTGGGGGGCAAGCCCCAACCGTTCTTTAAGATAAGCAAAGTCGCCGCCCGCCGTCAGGGTGGCGGAGGTCATGATACAGCTCTGAACCGAGGCGTAGAGGGCCTTTTCCAGCTCATCGGCAATCTGCACCGGGGTAGCCGACAGGGAAATGGTTCGTTCCCGTCGCTCATACCAGTGAACAAAGCGCCGCTGGTCACTCTCCGGCGGCAGACAGATTTGTCGTACATTGGCGGCCAATTCCGCTGCCCGGCCACTGAGGATGTTCCAGGCCTCACCGGCTGGCGCCAGCCCGGACAGCGAGACAGCCATCTGCTCAAGGCCGTGGGCCAGCCCCTCCACCGCCTCGGGCCAGGAGGCATGGGCAGAAAGCAGATCAGCCAGGGGATAGCGGCCCCGCTCTGCCGGGAAGAGCTGGGTAAATCGTTCCAGCCGCTGGAGAAGGCCCCTGGCCGGCGTCACCACTGCCTCCCGTTTTTTCACCACCAGATCGGCGTCGGCCTGCCGTTCAATGTCGCCAACCAGATCCAGGAGTTGATACTGACTGAAATGGCGGCCAAAAAACTGGCTGGCCACCCCCTCCAGATGATGGGCCTCATCAAAAATGACCGCCTGGTAGCGGGGGAGAATCTCGGCAAACCCCTCCCGCCGCAGGGCCAGATCGGAAAAAAAGAGGTGATGATTGACAATCAGCAGCCGAGCGGCTCCGGCCTGTTTGCGCAACTGGGTGATAAAGCAGGCGGCGGCATCGGGACACTCGCTACCCAGACACTGATTGGACTGGGCGGAAATCTTGGGCCAGAGCGGGGAGCCGTCGGCCAGCCAGGACAGTTCGGCCCGATCGCCACTGCCGGTGGTGGACAGCCAGCTTTCGATCCTGGTCAGCTCCGTATTCTCCACCAGGGAAAGTTGGGGAGAACTGCGGAACTGATTCCAGCGATAGAGGCAGAGATAATTCTGTCGCCCCTTGACACAGAGGGCGGCCGCTGATTTGCCGAAAATGCGTTCCATAAGGGGGATCTCTTTGTTCAGGATCTGATCCTGAAGATTGATGGTGGCCGTGGAGACCACGACCCGCTGTCCAGACAGGAAAGCGGGAACGAGATAGGCCAGGGTCTTGCCAATCCCGGTTTCGGCCTCAACCAGCAAGACCCGGGCCTGCTCCCCCCCTTCGGTCTCGCCGCTATCCCCGTCGCCAGCCTCCAGAACCGTCTGAACCGCCTCGGCCATCTGCAATTGCCCGAGGCGCGGCTCAAAACCAGGAAGATTCCGGGCCAGCAGACCGCCCTCGGCAAAGATCTTTTTCATGCCTCTTCTCCCAGCAGCTCGCGGGCCATTGCTGCCAGTTGGATATCGTCGTCATGGGTCAGAGCCCGCACCTCGTTCATCGCCTGGTCACTGTCAATAATGGCCAGCAGGCCCAGGGCATCCCCCCGGATAAACAGGGGCAAGGGAGGCGTCGTCTGAAGCAGGGCAATCAGGGATGGCGTCGCCAGATCAATGGTGTCATGGTCAACCATGCGCAACTCCTCAAAGAGGACGGCCATGCCCAGCCGCACCTGGAAGCGCGAATCATTGAGTAATTCACCACTCCAGGCATAATAGCGGGGCTCCCGTCGGAACATGGCGACAATGTTTTCCACCAGTCCCATATCCAGAAAATCGGCAATGACCGCCTTCAACTCCGTGTCACTGACTTCTGCCATTTCGTATCCCCCCCTGTTTTTGCCCGTATCATACCCCGATCCCGTCGCCCCAATCCCCTAACCCCCTGCCAATTGCACCTTCCATCGTTCACGAGAGTGCAGAATGGAGGCGACCTTGCCAGCCCTCTTCGTCATTGTTTTGCTCATCTATACGATTTTTCCTTTTATTTTTCAACGCAGACGGTACAATTCAAA
>DYNG01000163.1 GCA_020721165.1 Desulfocapsa sulfexigens | reverse complement strand
ATACTCTATCCCAGCCTTTGTCAAGTAGTCTTTTTGTACTATTAACCACTTCTTGAATACGACAGCACCAGCACCCTGCAACAGTAGATTAAGGGCTGAATGTTGACTTCTGACAATCAATCTACGACCATCAAGACCCGGTAGCCAACCCTTGCCAGATAGTCTACCAATTTTGTCTACCAGCTTTGTGTACCCTGGGATGAGGTTAAAACCACTGCGTAGCTTTTGTCCGTCTTTAGCCTTGCCGCCAACGATGGTGGCCAGCTTTGCAGGGCTGGCTCCGTACAACCCTGCGTATAAAATTGTCTTTGCCATGTCCCTTGTCGGACAACCAAACAGATGTTGATTTCTGGTGTGAACATCGCCGTAGACAATCTCATTGGTATACCCTGGATCGTTCAAGTAATGTGCAAAGCATCTAAGCTCAATACCAGACAAATCAGCACCCACCAACACAGACCCTCTTTCAACCTCCCACATCTCCCGACACTCCATGCCATAAGGACTACGGACAGCGGGTATCTGTGCCATGTTGGGCTTGCTGTGCGACATCCTGCCTGTCACGGCCCCAATAGTGATAACAGAGCCGTGTACACGACCATCACTGCCTAATGCCTCGTACCATGACTTAACCTGTGCCAGCCTCTTCTGCACCAACAGGTACTCCATAATCTCGTTGACCTCTGGGATACCCTTGACAGTAGACAGCGTTTCCTCGTCAACAATGGGCTGTTTAGTCTCTGTAAACTTCTTTGGCTTCCACCCAAGACCAATTAACCTTTCAGCAATCTGTTGTCTAGATCCTGGGTTGAATGGAATGATTTTGTCTGGAACACGCTTCATCGGCTTTATAGTCGGAGCAAAGGTGGACTGTAGCCGCAACTCGATACCAGACAACTTTGTCTCAAGTAGGGCAATCAATGTCATCAGTTTTTGCTCATTTAACTTGAACCCATTAAGCACCTGTTCATGGATTATATGTTGGACATCAAACTCCATCTTAATAGACTCTATAGAAAACTCCTTTAGCTCCTTGAGTAGTGCCTTGTATGTCTTCTCAAGGACAAGAACATCCTGTTTACAGTAGACAACCATCTCATCACATAGTCCACCATCATAGTCTGTAAAATCGCCCTTTGGAAAGCCCAGCCATTGACCCCAAGCCCTTAGGCTGTGTCCTTGCGCCCTGCTAGGATTCGCCAGCCTTGACATAACCAGTGTGTCAATGAGGCCAATACCGTGAAAATCCACGCCCCAACAACGAGAAAGCACATGAAAGTCAAAACCAATACCGTTGTGAGCAACCACAGCAGTAACTGTCCCAAGATACTCAATAAACCCATTAGGTTCTGTCCAAACTCTGACCTCATCGTCAACCCCTTCCTCTTTAGTGCAGACACACCAAATAACATCGTGTTTAGTGTTTGTCTCAATATCAAGATAAATCTTCATAACTGCGTTTGTCCTGGTTATGTTTACCAACTTTACCCTTTTTGGGGTTTAGATTACGCTTTGGCGGTTCCTTGCGCTTTGTCTTCACGGAATCCTTGAAACGCTCAAGACTTGTGTTAGTGTACATCTTAAAAGCCCTCTAAGTCAACAATCTCAGTCAATCGACCAGTGTCATGTGTGTACAATAGGCGACAACACTCACCAGTAAGACCGCTAAATCTGTTCTTCAGTACCCTGATCTTGGTGGTGTTGCGCTCCACTACATCCTGGGCCTGTGCAGACCGCTCAAGACCCAGCACCATGTCAGACAACTGTGCAATACTGGCAGAGCCGCGCAATTGTGCAAGACTTGTACTAGCCCCCTCTTCGTGGCCCTTGCCCTCTGGTCTACGCAAGTGCGACACAAGAATCAAACTGATACCAGTTTCCTGCACCAGCATCCTTAGCCTGGTCATAACCTCGTCAATGGCCTTGCGCTCATCGCCGTTCTCTTGACTACTCACGATGATCGACAAGTGGTCAAGGAAGACATACTGGCAATCAAGAGCCTTTGCCATGTACTTCACCCTGTTCACGATGTTGTCGATATTCGTGGAACCGAAGTGGTCAAATAGATAAAGGCGGTCAGTCCCTAGTGTCTCTTCAAAGGCATCGCGCATCTCTTTTTCATCAATATCGACATCAGGGATATGTAATGGCTTGTTGCAGTGAATAGACATGATAGACCGGGCTGTCCTGGCTACAGTCTCTTCAAGGAACATCAGGCCAATGTTGTCTTTTGTCTCCATCAGGATGTGGTGGACAATCTCACGCAATACTTGCGACTTACCAAGCCCACTTCCAGCGGTGACTGTCACCAGTTCTGATTTTCTGATACCGTAGGTTAGGTCGTTCAAGCCACTCCACGGATACATAACCTTAGCCCGTTCAATGGGTGTGTTGATTGTCTCCCACAATGTAGAGCCTGGGATAATACCATCAGGGACAAACCGTTCAGCGGCCCACCATTGTTCGATGTACAGCTTGCTGTCACCCTTCGACAGATAATCGCCAGCGTCCTTGTACTTTGACAGGGTGACAATCTTGGCCTTTGAGCCAAACAGTTCAGCGACATCCTTGCTGGCCTGTTTACCCGGCGCATCGTTGTCAAACGATATGATGATATTCTCGAATGTGTCTAGCCATTCATAACTGGCCTTACAGTCCTTGACAGCCCCTTGCGCCCCTGTCTTAATAGACACAACGGGGTATTTACTGCCTGTCATCTGGTAAGCGGCCAATGCGTCCAGTTCACCCTCTGTAATGGTGACAAATCGACCACCGCCAGAGAAGAGATGCTGGCCAAACAGTAAAGCCTGTTTAATGTTGCCATCGCTCCTGAACTGCTTTGTAGACACAACCCGGTACTTGTGTGCAATTTCCACACCACTAGCATCCATATACGGATAGGTGTGCTGGTCGTTGTTTACTTGGACATCGTAGAATTTACAAGTGGCCATCGACAGTCCACGATCGGGGATTGATTGATAAACTTTGTTGTTGTTGTTTATCGTCATTGGCTTAAAAACTGTTACATTGTCTTGCATAATTACTCCGTCATATTGTTTTTTGTGTGATTCGCACACATGACAAAAGAAGTGTCCATCATCGTAAACTGCACCGGCATCGCTTGAACCACAATTGGTACATGGTACATGATGTGTAAATTTACTTTCATTAAGGTTGTCCATCAATGGTTTCTTTCATGTCCCAGAGTATGTAGTTTAGCACTTTTAGTCTAAGGTCGTCAACAGCCCCAAGTAGCTGTTCAGCCCTGCTTTCTGACATTGCGCCGAAATAAAAATCTCGGCCAGCATCAGACAAAACACGGTCAACACCATGTTCATTACACAATGCCTGGAAGTCCCTTATTGTCAACCAATAATGGGCCTCTTCTTGGTCGTCAATCATAATTGTCCCCTTGGGTGTCAATATTAGCAATGTCTTCTGTACCAAGTAGGTCTGCCCTATCAACTGTCACATTGTACAGGCTGTCCCTTACATGACGATAACATCCATTGCAAAGATCAATAAAAGTACCATTGGTATATTTTCTGGTACTTTCATAGTCGTTCAGATTACAGTCACAGCTTAAACACCGCATTTTTGGTATCCTTCCCTCTCTCTATCAATTGACAGTATATGTCGTCAAGGTTATACCAGCTTCCTTTATAGCCAACTGACAAATAGGGCATGGCTTTGCCAGCATTGGTTGCCCTGCCTTATTATAACGCTCAACAGAGATGCTATAAGGCTTCAGGCCTGTTTTACCAGCCCTGATGATGGCCAACACCTCAGCGTGTAGACACATCCTGTACGGTTGCCCTACTCTGGCGGCTAATTCAGCC
>DYNG01000162.1 GCA_020721165.1 Desulfocapsa sulfexigens | reverse complement strand
CTCGGCCCTCATTTCTCCTTTTCTATTCCAGCAATATCCAGGGCGAAATCGCCCCCTGTGGCTGACACAGCAGGCAACTGGGCGGTCTGTCCAGAAAGGCCTGGTTCATGTCCACCACTGTTAAAGAGCAAAAAAAGCCCTTTCTCTTTGTGGATGCCGGCAACCTGCTCAGCCGCCAGCCCCGGCTGCTCAGCGCCCCTTCACCCGAACGGCTCACCGCCGAAGGGATCATTGCCATTTACACCGCCATGCAGGTGGATGGCGTGGCCGTTGGCCCCCTTGATCTTGCCGCCGGGCTTGACCTGTTGCACAGCAGCCACAAACAGGGCTTCCCCTGGCTGTCAGCCAATCTCCTTGATGCCCAGGGCAAACCCCTGTTTTCACCCTACCGGATCAAGGAAGCAGGCGCTCTCAAGGCCGGAATCATTGGACTGACAGGCATGTCGGCGATAGACCCCGCCACCTCTCTTCCGGGTGGCGCCTCCTGCGCCCAATGGCAGACGGTGTTGCCGGACATCATTGGCAAAATTGCCAGCCAGTGCGATATCCTCATTCTCCTCTCCTCCTTGAATCTCAAGGAAAACCAGGAAATCGCCCAGCAATTTTCGGAGATTGGGGTCATCATCACGGCTGATCCCAAGCATGGGAATATGAATCCACAACAGATCGGGAATGCCATGATCACCCAGACCGACCGGCAAGGAAAATATCAGGGGGTTCTGACCATTGACTGGCACAAAAACGGCAAATGGGGAAACCTCCAGGAAGAAGAGTTGCGCAACCTTCGCCAGCAGTTGACTGCCAGGGAGCAGCAATGGCAACAAATGGACGCCAGGAAGAATGGACAACAGCCGGAATATATGGAGGAGATGAAAAAGATGGCCAGTGCCCGAGCCACCCTGGAACAGGACATCAAAGAAAAGGAGCGACAAGCAGAAAAAAGTTCCCGCGCCGCATCAACACTGAGTCACAAGTTTTTTCCCCTCACCCCGGACATCCCCGAGGAAGCGCGAATCAAGGCCCTGGTCACGACCATCAGCAATAACATTGCGGCGCT
This sequence comes from Desulfocapsa sulfexigens, assembly GCA_020721165.1. GTDB lineage: Bacteria > Desulfobacterota > Desulfobulbia > Desulfobulbales > Desulfocapsaceae > UBA2270. Next base: position 2,789 of record DYNG01000162.1, on the reverse strand, counting down.
GCGGCAACAGAACAATAGTCCTCCGCCAGCAACGACCCCGCCCCGGAATCAGCCATAGTTCCGCACAAAAAAAAAGGCCCTGTTCCAAGGAACAGGGCCTTTCGACCTCCATCTTCATTTCTTTTTGGTCAAGAGATGAAGATATGAACTTCAACTATCCCGTGTATGGGGATTAGCAACCACAGGCCTTCTGCAAGGGGGGAACGGTCTGTTTCTTGCGGCTCATCATGCCGGGAACCCACATACAGCCGTTCTCGATTTTACCACCATAGGCGGCTTCAATCAGGGCGGGCTCGTCGGAAATAACCAGCAGTTCGGTTCCTTCTTTAACAACATCGGTCAACATGAAGAGGACAGAATGACGGCCTTCATTTTTGACTTCCTGCAAGGCCTTCACCAGATCGGCACGAATGGCGGCCACCTGATCAATGGCAGCCAACTCCAACTGGCCAATGCCCATCTTCTTGCCATTCATGTCAAAGTCTTTGTAATCACGGAAAACCAGGTCTTTCATGGAAATACCGTCAATGGAAGACTTGGCACGCAGCATGTCCATAAACAGGGATTCGGTATCTTCAACACCGGCAACCTTCTTCAACTCGGCGACAGCGGCCTTGTCATCAGGGGTGCAGGTGGGGGATTTGAAATTCACGGTGTCGCTCAGAATAGCTGCCAGCATACCGCCAGCGATGTCTTTGGGAATAGCAACGCCGGCGTCCTTGAACATCTTGTTAAGAACGGTGCCGGTGCAACCCACAGGCTCGGCCCGGAACAGAATCGGCTGATTGGTGGTGATATCACCAATTTTGTGATGATCCACAATGGCTACCACCTCGGCAGAAGCGATATTGGCAGGGGCCTGACCGATATCACTGAAGTCAACCAGGGCAACCTTCATCCCAGCGACATCCATCATGGTCTCGGGGGCCTTCAGGCCAAAGCGCTTGAGAACGGTGGTGGACTCGGGGTTGAGCTTGTCAACTGCGATCTGCATACAGGCCTTGGCCTCCTGTCCCTGAGCGTTCAACAGGGCGGCATAGGCAATGGCCGAGGTTACAGAATCGGTATCGGGGTTAGAGTGACCAGTTACACAAATTGTCATCGGGTGTTCCTCCATAAAATGAATTATTATCAGCGTCCGGTATGGACAATTTCCACTACTGCATTTTTTATTTTTTTATACTTGCAACCCAGCAATCGCCTGCCCATCAAGACAGACACGAAATTGCCAGATTGCGAAACGGCAATGGACAAAATCATCAACGCGATTCAGCTTTCTGTTCCCATTATTTTGCCGCAATAGTAGTGCCTTCCCTCGAGGGAGTCAAGGAGAAAAAGAGAAAACAACAATGCTTACGGCCCCAATCTTTCCCCCATTTTTATCCCCATCAGTATTGCCCCGAATCCTTAACGGCCCCAGAGAAAACAGGACAGAAAATGGGGCGTGACTTTCCCTTCTGCCTCAGGTATATTTTAATCTCTGGTTTTTTTTACCTACACAAGTTTTTTTTCGGGTTTCCCCATGAAGTTAACACCTGCGCCTCGAAGGAAACGATCGTCCCCTTTTCCTCTCCTGCTCCTGTTACTGCTGGCAGTTGGAGCAATAGGGATGGTCTGGTTTTTCTTGACCAAAGATTCTTCACCTCCCCCATCTTCCTCGGAAAGCACCCCCACCCCTTCTTCTGACTCATCCGCGTCCCTGGCTCTGACCGGAAGAGGCGATGAGGCAATAACAACGGGCGCCACCCTGCCGGGCAATCAGGAAGATCTTCCTGCCACCCCGCTTTCCCCAGCTCTTCCCGATGTGACCAGCCTACCAGCCGCCACCGAGACCGTCGTTTCGTTTTATCAGACCCTGGATGGACAACCGTATATTCACACCAAAAAACTCAGCATCCCCAGCGCCGCCTATGCGACCAGACTTCTACACACGGCCCTCAGCAATCCGCCGATTGCCACGCGCGAAACTGACGATCTCTTGACTGTTCTCAAAAACAGCGCTCATTTTTATCGTCTCTTCGGCAAAGAAAACATTCTCCTGATAAAAGAGATCCTCACCAACGAACAGACCCGGATTGAAGATATCCTGGCCAACTCGTTCCTTCTTCTCCACCATCCCGACCAGTTGACTGGTGATCTGGCCCTGCATCTGCCTCCTGAAACCATTGACAATGCCGCCTATGCCTATGCCTGTTTCTTCCTCAACACCATGGGCGGCCGCTCCTATCTCCTGCGACGGGATGCGCGAATACGGATCCTGACGACCTATTACGCCATCATGACCATCGAGATGGCCAACGAAGCCGGAAAAAATCACACCGGCCAACCACTCCAGCCCGCCCTTGATCTTCTGACCGCCGAGATGGAAACCAGCGGCGTGCTACTGCGCTATAAAGATGCCTATCTCGATCACCTCTATGACCTGAAAGCGAAGTATCAGTAACTCCCCAGCGTCTCGCTCCGACAAACAACCACAGGAGTGTGACGGCAGCCAACCATCCCTTTCCCCAAGGAGACACCCTTATGGATACCTGGTATATTGCCATCGGCGGTCAACAGCAAGGCCCTTTCAGTCAGGCCCAGATTCAGCAGGGCCTTACCAGCGGCGCCTATTCCGCCGACACCCTGGTCTGGCGGCAGGGTTTTGCCAACTGGATGCCCATCGCCCAGACCCCGGAATTGCAACGACCCGCCTTCAGCCCCCCCCCCGCCGCCGTGGGCGCGACGCACACCGTGCCCTGCGCGCGGCGCCCACGCCGCAAGCCTTGCGCCCGGTGCGGTCAGGCCTG
>DYNG01000161.1 GCA_020721165.1 Desulfocapsa sulfexigens | reverse complement strand
CAGGGCATTTGACCCCCTGAGCAACAAGAAGTACAGCATGGAGCCGATGGTCATATCGCGCCTCGTTGGATCGACGAATTTCGTCTTGAAGCGCTTGCGCCATAATTTCCAGTTCTGATATAGTGAGTGCTTTCATGATACGAGAATAGCACTAACCAACACGATTCGAAATTATTTGTGTCGCTATGTATAACAAAAAATTACATTCACGCGCCCCCATTACCATTCTCTGTTGACACGGTATTGTCCTGACATACAAGAATTTGATTACGGCCATTATTTTTCGCCTGATACAAAGCAATGTCAGCCAGCTTGATGATTTCCCAGATCGTCTTACTTGTTGCATGGGAAAATTCAGCAACACCAATACTTATTGTCTGTTGAAGTGTTCTGCTCGGCGTGTGAACCTTATGGGCCTCGACCGTAATTCTGATTCGTTCTGCCAAAACAGCGGCGCACGACTCATCACAGTCAGGAAGGAGAATCAAGAATTCTTCTCCCCCAAATCGAATAACCAGGTCGGCATCACGGACACAGTCTTGACAAATTCTGGCCAGCTGAATGAGCACAAAATCACCAGTTTCGTGGCCAAAGAGATCATTCACCCTTTTAAAATGATCAATATCGCACATCAAAATCCCAATTGTGCTCTTTCTGCGAACAACACCGGCGATCATTTGCTCAATAACCGAATCCAGATAGCGACGATTATACAGACCGGTAAGCGGATCTTTTGTGGCCATATCCTCAAGCTTTTTGGTCAAATGTCTGGTTTGCAGGACGGGAAGGGCCTCGGCGATATAATATCGAGCCTCTTCTATGGCCATGTTTTTTTCCAGTTGCTTATTTTTAGGCATAGAAAGGGGAAAAAGGAACTGCACCACACCAATCACATGCCCACCCACGATCATGGGAATACAGACATGATCCATCAGATCTGCAAAGGGGTACTCTTTACAGATAAAGGGCGTCTCAAAAGAGGTAATGACCAGGCCTGTCCGCTTTGCCCGGCAATGTTCAGCAACAGCAAATTCAGGCAATTCCGGCGCCAGCTCAGGGGGACTACAATATACCGGTGCCATTGAGGCCAAGTCTTTTTCTGATTGCTCCAAAATAACAAACCGTTCCAGCCCTAATTTATGCTCAAATATCTGGGCCAAACGAGCATAAATATCTTCCGTTCTCTCATCGGCCTCAATGGTTTGTCGGAAGAGAGAAAGTTCTCGTAAACGAGAAACCAACATTCTCACGGCATCAGCCGCGCTGCCGATTTCATCGGTTCGGGTCTTCGCCATCTGCTCCAGTTGCAGAATGTCCTCATCTTCAGCCACCTGTTGCCCGCGTAACCCCGCCAGAATCCGTGTTATTCTCCGCAGCAATTCAATAAATTTCCCTAAAGGAACGATCATTCTCTGATGCAGGAAAAAGGCAATAATAAAAAACATAATTGCCGATCCAACCAGACCGGCTGACAGAATCAGCAGGTTGTAGCGGGAGACTGTCAGGCTGGTATCAATCAGCACCGAGGCATCATTATTTTTGTTTAACGAGTCCTGGGCGATATCAGCGCTCATTTTTTCGAGAACAGAGACAATATCGTTCTGCTTTTCCAGGTTGATGATACGAGAAGCCAGAAGGGTTTGCACAGTTTCTTTCAGAGAAAAGTTTATTGAAATCAACTTTTCCACAAAGACCTGTTGATCAGGAGTGAATTCTTTCCCCAAGTCATTCAACTTGACATCAAGGGCGTCAAAAATATTCATCGCGTCCTGCTGGATTCGCGTCAAGACCTCCACCTGCTGGGCAAGGATAGCGGCCACATAGAGTTGATGATGTTCAAGACAAGTGCCAATCACCAGACTACGAATCGTGGCAATTTCATCCTTGCTCGAAATATTCATCAGTTGGCCCGTGGTATGCACTAAAGATTTTTCATACCCAAACACTTTCTTGGTATGTTCATCCACGGTTTGCATCCGTGCTTCAAGCTCATCAATGACTACCAAAAATTGTCCCAGCACTTTCTGATCATCTGTACTGATTTTACGACGAAGGTTGTCACATCCCTGATGAATAAGGTGCAGACTATCTTCTCGACCAGATTGTAGATACAACCGGAGCTGAGTACGAATCTCATTGACAATCTGGGTTTTTTCGAAATTAAGATGCAGGTTCTGTTGCAGAGAGATGGAGGATCGTTGAATTTCCATCTGGCTGGAGCTAAACTGTTGAAGACGCCAAGCGCCAAAAAGAACACAACTGATAATAGCAAAACTGGCCACGAAGATAATCGTACGAAGTTGCTGATGAAAAGACCAGTTTTGGGGGCTATGAAGACGCATAACAGAGGATAAGCACTCTCAGCAAAGAACGATTTCCTGCTTTCCGAACAAGAAATAAACAACTACGAACCAATACGAGAAAAACGCCGAACAACAGAGAAGGAGCTAAAAAAAAAACAGAAATACATCCACCAGCGAAAAATCATAGCCGTAATAAATAATATATGCATCTGTTTTTTGACATTTTTTTCAATATCGCTTCAAAGAAACGCAAGTGCAGCAGGCAAACAAAACCGCACTCACCTCCAGGTTGACCACGAGCATCTCCCCGGTGTGAACAGATATTTTTCGTCGCTCTGCCAATATACAGGCAATAGGATACCTTGAAAAAAGGAAATTTTCGTTCAAAATCGAGACACGAAAACAATTTAAACACAAGCAGCTATTTGATATTCCGAAGATAAATTCTTGAGCACAACGAAGATTTTGGACGAAAATCATTTTTCAAGATGCCCAAAAATGTCATGGAACCGCGTTGCTTATTCTATCGGGATCAGCTCCATTCGATAATTCGTATCAGGATGTAAGGGCGAAGGCCCCTCGGTAAGAATGGCAAACTCACCAGGAAGACACACAAGCCTCTGCAATTCAAGGACATACCCATTCCAATTGTCAGGCATGTCAACTGCCTTCAGAGGATATACTCCATAGGAAAAAAGAAGCTCCTGGCAGGTTTTTTCTGAGCTGGAAACGGCAAACGCCCAGACCTTATGACGAAAACTGGCGATATTCCGGGCAGTGGCCCCTGACTGAGTGGGAACAATCACAAAGGCTGGTTCCATACGGGCCATAGTGGCATCCACGGCCAAGCTGATGAGGCCGGCACCTGCTTTTTTCCAGTGTCTATCCAGATCCAGTTCTCGGTGCCGAGGACAAGCAGGATGATATTTTTCAATGGATGCGCCAATGGCGCTGAGCATGGCCACCGCCTCCACTGGATATTCGCCCATCGCTGACTCTCCGGACAACATGATGCAGTCCGTTCCATCAAGAATGGCATTGGCCACATCGGTAGCCTCAGCCCGAGTGGGACGACGATTGGTGGTCATGGACTCAAGCATCTGCGTAGCCGTGATGACAGGTTTGCCAGCCTTCTGGGCATGGGCCATGATGGTCTTTTGCGTAATAGCCATATCTTCTATGGGAATCTCCACCCCCAGATCACCTCGTGCAATCATCAGGCCATCGGCAGCCTGAAGAATGGCATCAAGATGATCAAGGGCGACAGCCCTCTCGATTTTGGCGATGATAAAAGGAAAATACCCCAACTGGTGCGAGGTCTCCCGAATATCTCGAAGGTCGGCGGCAGTAGCGACAAAAGATTGACTCACGGCATCAACACCGTTCCGGAGAGCAAATTTCAGACATTTTCGGTCATGGGGTGTAAAGGCTGAGGCGCCAAGATCAACGCCCGTCAGATTCAACCCCTTCCGAGAGCGCAATTTTCCCCCAACCTGCACTCGACAGACCACCTCTCGCCCGTGTACGGAATCAACAACAAGCTGAATCAGGCCATCATCAAGATAGA
>DYNG01000160.1:359-3877 GCA_020721165.1 Desulfocapsa sulfexigens | reverse complement strand
TGCGACTTGAATAACCCCATAAAACCACGGAGGATCGCACCATGTTTGACATCTTCATCGAAACCCATTTTGCCGGCGCCCACCATCTGCGCGAATATCCCGGCAATTGCGAAAAACCACATGGTCACAACTGGAAGGTGCAGGTGACGGTGCGGGCCACCCGGCTCGATCAATTGGGGATGGGCATAGATTTCAAGGTTCTCAAAAAAATCGTCAACCAGGCCGTTGATGAACTTGACCATCGTGACCTCAACGAACACCCGGCCTTCGTTACCCAGAACCCCTCGTCCGAAAATATCTCGGTCTATCTCTTTGACCAGCTCAAACCGAACTTGAATCATGAGCGCTATCAGCTCTATAGCGTCACCGTTTACGAGACGGAAACATCGGGGTTGTCGTATTATGGCCACAACCCTTGATATTTCCGAACTCTTTTACTCCATTCAAGGTGAATCCACCTTCGCGGGCCTGCCCTGCGTCTTCATCCGACTGGCTGGTTGCAATCTCCGCTGCCACTACTGCGACGCCCGCTACACCTATGAAGAGGCCCATGCCATCATGGAAATTGACGCCATTCTCGACTTTGTGGCCGGCTATCCAGGGGCAATGGTTGAAATCACCGGCGGCGAGCCTCTTCTGCAGGATGGGGTCTATACCCTGGTGCGCCGCCTTGCCGCCAATGGGCATCGGGTTCTCCTGGAGACCAATGGCTCGCTTGCCATTGACAAAGTGCCTGCAGAAGTTGTGGTGATTATGGATATCAAAACACCGGGCAGCGGTTCAGCCGCCTCCTTGCACCCTGAAAACCTGACCTGGGCCCAGACCCGTAACCAGGCCCGACCAGCAAGCTGCGAAATCAAATTTGTCCTGACCAGCAGAGAAGATTATCTCTGGGCCCAGACCACGGTTCGTGAGCACAAGCTCACCGACTCGGGGCCGGTGCTGTTTTCACCGGCCAAAGGGCAGATTATTCCCGCCGACCTGGCCAACTGGCTCCTGCAAGACCGGTTGCCGGTTCGTTTGCAACTCCAACTCCACACCCTGATCTGGCCCCACCAGTCACGAGGGGTTTAGGGACTTTCAATCAAGTATCAACCACCATTTTACAATCTGCAAAGGAATTTTTCATGAATAAATCCGTTCCCGTTGAAGAAGCCGTTGGCATGGTTCTCCCCCACGATATTACCGAGATTGTTCAAGATACATTCAAAGGACGGGCCTTTAAGAAGGGTCATATTATCCGGGCCGAAGACATTGACCACCTCAAACGACTGGGCAAGGAGCATATTTTTGTCTTGCAGTTAGGCCCTGAGGAAATTCATGAGAATGAGGCGGCGGATCAACTGGCCACCGCCCTGATTGGGGAAGGTGTGAGCCGTTCCGAGGAGCCGGTGGAGGGAAAAATCACGATTACCGCCGCCTGCGACGGCCTGCTGAAGATCAATGTGGAGGCCCTCTATCGTTTTAATCTGCTGGGAGAGGTCATGTGCTCCACTTTGCACACCAACACGCCGGTCAAAAAAGGGGAAATCATTGCCGGCACTCGCTTAATCCCTCTGGTCTCCAGCCGAGCCCTGGTGAATGAGGCGGTGGCCATAGCCCAGGCTGGAGCGCCGGTTATTGCGGTCAAGACCCTGCGCCAGGCTCGAGCCGGATTGATTATTACCGGCAATGAGGTCTATTACGGACGGATTCAGGATCGCTTTGAGAAGGTCTTGCGCAGCAAACTGGCGGCCCTGGGCTCCGAGGTCATCAAGGTTGTTTTTGCGCCCGATGATATCGGCGCCATCAGCGCTGCCATTCAGAGCTGTCTGGAGGAGGGAGCCGATCTGATTGTCACCAGCGGCGGCATGTCGGTTGACCCCGACGATGTGACCCGCATGGGAATCAAAGCCGCCGGAGCGGTGGATACCGTCTATGGCTCGCCGGTTTTGCCCGGGGCCATGTTTTTAAGCGGCCGCATCGGCGAAACGCCGGTGCTGGGACTGCCAGCCTGCGGCATGTTCCATAAGATCACCGTCTTTGATCTGATTCTGCCCCGCATCCTGACCGGTGAACGATTCGGGCGGGAAGAGTTTGCCGACATGGGTCATGGCGGTCTCTGCCGCACCTGCAAACACTGCCAGTATCCAGTCTGTAATTTTGGGAAATAACAAGAAGGACAGAACGGAAAACAGCACGGGAAGGCACGAAACACCGCCGACCACAAGCTCGTTTGATTGAGATTTTTTTCTTAGGGATGTGAAAATTACCAATATACCGTTTTCTTGAGTAGGGTACGCTGTGCGCACATCACTGGTACCGCCTCTATCATTGTGGTATTAACAGCAATGGTGCGCGGTGCGCACCCTACCAAAAACGGTATTTTAGCATATTCCAAGCCCCTTATTCCTTTACAACAAATTGAAAAAAGAAGGTCTCGTCCAGAAAAAACGACTTGTTCTTTCAAAGAAACTTTTTTTAAGGCGCTCATCCCTTTCATCAAGGCTGCTTATTGCAGGAGGGTGTGTTCCACCAAAACTTTCAAGCCGATAGCACACAGCGCCACGCCGCCAAAGATCTCTACCCGTTGTCCCCAGATGCCGCTGATGCGACGGCCAAGCAGCATTCCGGCAACGGTGAGGATTCCTGCCACAATGCCGATCACCAAGGATGGAAACCAGACACTGACTTGCAGCATGGCCAACGACAAACCCACGACCAGGGCATCAATACTGGTCGCCACGGAAAGCATTACCAACGACCAGCCCCGGGTCGGATCTCTTCCGTCCTTCTCTTCATCATGGCCTGCAAGGGCTTCATGAATCATTTTCCCGCCGATGAAGGCAAGAAGAACAAAGGCGATCCAGTGATCATAGGCAGCTATCCACGGCTGCACGGTCATTCCGGCCAGCCAGCCCAGCACCGGCATCAAGGCCTGAAAGAGGCCAAAGTGAAAACCAAGCCGAAAAAGGCGCCGACCTCCCATAACCGGCAAGGCCAAGCCCGTGGCCAAGGCCACCGCAAAGGCATCCATGGACAGGGCCACCGCAATACCAAACAGACTGAAGATGTCCAATTGCTTACTCCACCCTGCTCCCAGAATGACCCCGCTCTTTTATGGCCGCTCACCCTGGCGATGCAACGATCCTCGCCCAGAATTTCCACCGCCCTGCTGCAACTGTTGTTTCTCGGCCTCCTGCTGTGCCGCCTGTTGCTGCTGGAACTGTTTGATTGCCTCCGCCCTTTGCTTCTCGGCCGCCTGTTGACCCGCCTGTTGTTGCTGAAGCTGTTTGGCTGCTTCTACATTTCGCTGCTGGAGAGCCTGTTGACCTGCCTGTTGTTGCTGGAGTTGCCTGGCTGCCTCCATATTTCGTTGCTGGAAACCCTCTTGTGCCGCCTGTTGTTGCTGGAGTTGCCTGGCTGCTTCCGCATTTCGATTCTGGAAAGCCTGTTGCCCCGCTTGTTGTTGCTGGAGCTGCCGGGCTGCCTCCATATTTCGTTGCTGGAAACCCTCTTGTGCCGCCTGTTGTTGCTGG
>DYNG01000160.1:0-259 GCA_020721165.1 Desulfocapsa sulfexigens | reverse complement strand
AACTGCCTGGCTGCCTCCATATTTCGATTCTGAAGAGACTGTTGCTGCTGAAGCTGTTGAATCATCTCCGTATCCGGCTGCATCCGTCGTTGAGGCATTGATGGCAACGGGGCTGATGGCTGCGACCGTGGATATACACGGGGTTGCGGTGAGGAAGGGGGTTGAGCGCTGTTCATCTCCCGACTCTCGTATGGCTGCCCCTTGCTCAATGACCGTTGCAATTCATTTTCTCTTCCCATCTGGGGTCGTCCCTTGAAAA
>DYNG01000159.1 GCA_020721165.1 Desulfocapsa sulfexigens | reverse complement strand
AAAAGCATTGAGGCCCACACTGATTACCCTCGCCTTATCTAACCCCGATAAACGGCAGAAGCATTCTACCAGAACAATTTCTTTACAAAAACAAGAGATTGTTCCGCAAGTCTCTCATAATCGTTATCGCTTCTGAAGCAACATTGTTGAGGGATCAAGGGTTAAGGTGGCGCCGGGCTCCATGGCACAGCTGTTACATTTCAAGATCTTCAAGTCCACTGCATCATCCTTGGGGGCAATCAGCAATACCGCATCAAAGAGGTCATCAATTTCATGACAGGGAGCGGGAACCCCAGCCAGACTGCGACGATCATCGTCGCGATGGGTGGTCGCGGAAAACCAGATCATCTTCAGGCCATGCCGCACCATAAATTCCTTGAACTCTTCGAGGTCGGCATGATTGCCACTGGAAAAATCATAGCCGTCAATAATCAAACAGACCGGTTTGTAAATATTCTGCTGAACCAGATCGTCAAGCCGTTCTTCTAATTTGGCCTGACTGAAACCAGCCTCCTTAAAGGTCATGATCATCCGGTTCGGCAAGATCTCGGCCACTGTATTATGAAAATCATCGCTTTTCTCGCCCACGGCCATCAAGGCCAGAATGTCATCATACCAGGCGCGGGTCTTATCAAAGCTCTCCCCAATGGAGACATGCAACACTTTGTCTCCCCAGAGCATGGAATCAAGGGCAATCTGCACCAGGATCGCAGTTTTTCCAAGACCGGCGCTGGCCATAACCAAACCCATGCCAGCCCCCTTTTCCTGCACCTTTTTTTCAAGTCCCAGAACACGCAACGGATTATTCATGACCAAATTTTTCTTTCCCATGGCAGCGCGCCTCCCCTAACTATGCGTTTTATATATCATCGTGCCTCTATGCCTGAGGACACACTAATTTTCTTCTCTCGTCCGACCCGGCTTGGGTCAACGGTAATGAACTACGCGTTTTTCTTCTCGGCCTGATATTTCTTGATAAGTTCATCATTGACGCCCTTGGGCACCTGACGGAAGGCAGAAAACTCCATGGTAAACTCTGCCTTTCCCTGGGTCAGGGAGCGAAGAATGGTGGAATAGCCGAACATCTCAGACAGAGGAACATCTGCCTCAACCACGGTATAATTTCCCTCTTCCATGGTGCCGATAATCATGCCTCGCCGCTGATTGATACTGCCCATAATGGAGCCCTGGAATTCGGTGGGGCCTTCCACTGACACCTTCATAATAGGCTCCATAATCACCGGCTTCGCCTTCATATACCCTTCTTTGAAGGCGCCAATGGCGGCCAGCTGGAAGGCCACATCCGAAGAGTCAACGGTATGATAAGCGCCATCGTTGATAAGGCAACGAACACCGGTGACCGCCGAACCACAGAGAGGCCCTTTCACCAGGCTTTTCTGGAAGCCCTTGTCGCAGGAAGGAATGAATTCTCGGGGAATCACGCCGCCAACAATGGCATCCACAAATTCATACTCTCCCTCTTCGTAAGGCTCCATATAGCCAGCCACCCGTCCAAACTGCCCGGAACCACCGGTCTGTTTTTTATGGGTATAATTGAATTCAGCCCGAGCCGTAATGGTTTCGCGATAAGCCACCTGGGGAGCGCCCACAGTCACTTCAGCGTTATATTCCCGTTTCATCCGTTCGACATAGACCTCCAGGTGGAGCTCGCCCATGCCCGAGATAATCGTCTCACTGGTTTCATGATCAACAAAGGTGCGGAAAGTTGGATCTTCCTTGGTGAACCTGTTCAAGGCCTTGGACATATTGATCTGAGCCTTGTTATCCACGGGAATAATCGCCAGGGAAATAACCGGCTCAGGAATATGCATGGAGCTCATGGAGCAGGAGATCTCACCGGTCGTGAAGGTGTCACCGGAGGCGCAGTCAATACCAAAAAGAGCGACGATATCCCCCGAGCCACAACCATCAATATCCTCCATTTCGTCCGAATGCATCCGGCACAGACGACCGACCTTGACCTTCTTGCCCGTACGACTGTTGACGATCGTATCGCCCTTGGTCACCTTTCCCTGATAGGTTCGGACATAGGTCAGCTGCCCGTATCGGCCATCTTCCAGCTTGAAGGCCAGCATAATCAATGGATCGGCAGGATCATTCGTAACCTTGAACTCCTTTTCCTCGTTATCGAGATCAAGGGCCATATTTTCAACATCGGTGGGACAGGGCAGGTAGGCGTTCACCCCATCGAGCATGGGCTGCACCGCCTTGTTTTTATAGGCAGAACCGACAAAGACCGGCGTAAACTCCAGAGCCAGGGTACCCTTCCGCACGGCGGCATGAATCAGAGCGGGGTCAATCTCTCCCTCTTCCAGCATCACCTCCATCAACTCATCGGAAAACATGGAAACCGCTTCCAGCAACTCCTCTCGTTTCTCCGCGCACTTATCCTGGAGATCAGCGGGAATAGCCTCCTCACGAACCACCTCTCCGTTATCCCCATCAAAATAGAGGGCCTTCATGGTAATCAGGTCAACCACGCCGACCAGATCATTTTCCAGGCCAATGGGCACTTGCATCATGTGCGCATTGAGGGCGAGCTTCTCCCGCAACTGGGCGGTTACCCGCTCAGGATTGGCGCCGGTCCGATCACATTTATTGATAAAGGCGATTCGGGGAACCTTATAACGCGTCATCTGCCGGTTAACCGTAATGGATTGCGACTGCACACCACCCACAGAACAGAGCACCAGCACCGCCCCATCAAGAACGCGCAGGGCCCGCTCCACCTCAATGGTGAAATCCACATGGCCGGGAGTATCAATAATATTGACATCAGAGCCTTTCCAGTTACAGAAGGTGGCGGCGGACTGAATGGTGATGCCCCGCTCCCGCTCCAACTCCATCGAGTCCATCTTGGCCCCGACCCCATCCTTGCCACGAACATCATGGATGGCGTGAATCCGGTTGGTATAAAACAGAATGCGCTCGGTTAATGTTGTTTTTCCAGAATCAATATGGGCGCTGATCCCGATATTCCGCACCTTCTTCAAATCTACACTCATGATGATTTTCCCCTGCACCTGAATCTTTCTGCCAACCTATAGTTGCTACCACCAGCTCGCCTTTCGCTTTCTTCTCGATGAGAATCACACCATGAAAAAGGAAAAAAGGCTGTCAGATGGTAGAGCGCGACCACAAAGCCGACCCAAAAACGAATAAAATAAAAATAAGGAGGCACAAAGCTGTGACTCCTTCTAAAACCACCAATACCGTGATGCCCCCTCCCGGCAGCTTTCACATTGAATATGGCATAAAGTTTATCATTTTACTCAACCGACATATCTTTGTACAGTTTTTTCTTTCTTCAGAAAAAATGAAGGCAAAAAAAAATTCCTCTTTGAATGACAAGGCCATCCAAAGAGGAATCAAACAACAACACCTAAAAAAACAGAATCATACTGGTGCCGGGACCAGGAATCGAACCAGGGACACACGGATTTTCAGTCCGTTGCTCTACCGACTGAGCTATCCCGGCACATCATGAAAAAGATGCGTCTAATTACACAGGTTCACCCATCTTGTCAATCTAATTCTCAGAAAAATCAGTCCGTCCCCCCTTCCCTTCGGGGCCGCCAAGAAACAACCCGTTCGTTTTATCTGTTTCTTGACGGCTTGTTGTTCCGCTCACACAGCAAAGATCAAATTAATAACAGCGGGCTTAATCCCCAGCTGACAGGCACGCAAAGGCATTCAGTTCACCTTATGGAGATTGTTCATTGTACCGAAACATCACTGAGAGAGAGAACAAAAAGGGAGAATGGCAACTTGTTCTTATTCTAAGTTGCATTCAATTCAAGACCGAGAAGACAAGCGAATGGCGACGAAGCAGTACAATCAGTACGGTGAGGAGCCATGC
>DYNG01000158.1 GCA_020721165.1 Desulfocapsa sulfexigens | reverse complement strand
TATTTTTCTTGGCCAGCCCGGGAGGACAATGGCCGGAACGATATTCCCGACTATAATAATTACGGATAACATCCCGCTGCTGATTCCCAAAGAACACATTCACCCTGACATCATAGCTCTGGTAACTGGTTGCCTTTCCGCCATCCTGGCCTTTGCCGCCCTCAGATTGCTTTTTTTGCTCCTGCTTCTCACCCTTGCCGCCTCCGGCCCAAGAGGGTTTTTCCGCCTGAGCAAGACCTGTCACACCGAATATGGCAACGATTACATAAAACAACACCAGTTTCTTATACATCACTTATCCTCCCTTAACATTTTTTTCACACCCTCAATGGTCTCGTAAAAAAAAATCAAATTTACCAATAATTGTTTCGATCATTGGGAGAAATCTTCAAAGGAAAAGAGATTACCCCATCAGAAAATTTTGCACAAAAAATTCCTTCTTCAAGGCCCACTGAAAGCAATCCCAAAATTGCCCCCCTTTTTCACCTGATTTAGCCACGGAGAATCGGAGTGATTGTAAATTCCCAGCATCCGCCTGTTATCCGACAGAACCTGCGCGGCATCCAAGAGCGGTTCCGTTAAGCAACAGACGGCATCATAGGCGGTGTGGCAACCCGTTCCGGCAATTCGTGGGGCTGAAAGTTGAGATGGGTAAAGAGGTGGGACTCCAGGGTTCGGCAGCGGTAAAAATTTTCCTCGATCCGGTGCAAGCGGTCAGCCTTGTTTTGTCCGTAGCGGTCAAGAATATAGGACCTTCGCTCATCCAGGGAGACGATGGTGTCGTGCCGCACCCGTTTGTCGGCGTAATAGACAATCTCTTTGGCGAAAAAGATACCTTCGCTGTAGCGGGGTATGGAAAAATCCTTGAGCAGGACATGCTCGGCCACGATCTCGGCGACGGTCGGCATCCCCAGTTCCATGCAGATGTCGTATCCCTTCTGGGCGTGCAGACAATCGGCTTGCAGGCAGATGGTTTTGGCGATGTCGTGTAGCAAGGCCCCCGCCACCACCAGATTTTTGGGTGGTAATTCCACAACAGTCGTTTTTTTCTCTGCCAGTCCCTCCAGAATTGTCTCCGCCACCCGGGCCACGGTCAGGGAGTGGGCGCGGATATTGTCGAGCATTCCGTAGCGCTCCATCAGGGCCAGGCACTCGGAAACGGTTGGGACGGTGGCGCTCGTCCGGTTATTAGCGGGCGCTGAGTTCATGGACGGCATCAATGGCAATTTTGGCCTGTTCCGGCGGGGTGAACTGATGGATGCCGTGACCAAGGTTGAAAATGTGGCCGTAGGCCTCTTTCGCCCCTTCCAGGAGGTCGGCGATGCGTTGCCGTAGCTTGTCTTTGGGCAGCAGCAGGGCGAAGGGATCAATATTGCCCTGCACGGCCCGGTCGCCAACCTGGCGAATGGCGTCGCCGATGTTAATACGCCAGTCCAGCCCCAAAACATCGGCGCCGGTCGTGGCCGAGAGTTTAAGCAGGGTGGCGCCATTGTTGGCAAAGTAGATGATGGGCAGTCCGGTATCCTGCAACTTACTGATGATCCGCTGCACATAAGGCAGAGCGAATTCCGCAAAGTCGCAGGGAGCCAGGACACCGGCCCAGGAGTCAAAGATTTGCAGGGCCTGCGCTCCGGCCCGGGCCTGGGCCTGGAGGTAAAGAATGGTGCACTGGCTGATCTTGTCCATCAGGGCGTGGAAAAGGGCGGGCTGGGTAAACATCATCTTCTTGGTTTCCCAGAAGACCTTGGAGGAGCCGCCCTCAATCAGGTAGGTGGCCAGCGTGAAGGGCGCGCCGGAAAAACCGATGAGGGGCACCTTCAGCTCCTGGCGCAACAGGCGGATGGTTTCCATGACAAAGCCGGTATGCTCATCTGGATCAGGAACGATAAGTTTATTCAGGGCCTCCGTGGTACGGATGGGCTCGGGGAAGATGGGGCCGCGTCCTTCGTGGAAATAGAGCGGCGCGCCCATCGCCTCCATGGGAATCAGGATGTCGGAAAAGAGGATGGCCGCATCCACTCTAAGGATATCCACCGGCTGCAGGGTGACCTCCACGCAGAGTTCGGGATTCTTGCACAATTCAAGAAATGTGACATTGCCGCGCACCTTCTGATATTCAGGCAGGTAGCGCCCGGCCTGACGCATCATCCAGATGGGGGTGTAGTCGGTTTTTTCACCACGGCAGGCCTTGAGGAAGGTATCGTTAAACGAAGCATTCATATTTCTTTGGGAAGATCAGAGATGAAGGGAAAACGAGAAATTACTTGCCTGCGGCCAGCGCTTTTCCCGGTATATAGCTGCAAAAAGGTTCCTGGGCCAGATAGTCGCCGGTCATGGCATAGGCCCGAGCCCGGCAGCCCCCGCAGACATTGACGAACTCACATCGTCCGCAGTTGTCCTTGTAACTCTTAAAGTCCCGCAGTTCATGGAAAAGGGCAGAATTCTCCCAGATCTCCTTGAAGGAGGCCGTCTTGAGGTTACCGGCAGATTTGGGGAAATAGCTGCAGGGCAGGATATTTTCATCCACATCAATCAGACAGATCAGCTGGCCGGCCAGGCAGCCTTTGGAGCCGCCGGTGGAAAATTTCAGGTTGCGGCGCTTGAAAATGTTGCCCTCTTCCTTGGCCTTTTGCCTGACGATCCGGTAATAATGCGGGGCGCAGGTGGGGCGCATCAGGAGTTCATTTTCTTCCTTTTCGACCTTGTAATGCCATTCCAGGATCTCGTCATAGACCTTCTCGGGAATCAGCTCTCCCATAATATCCTCGCCCCGGCCAGTGGGGACGATCATAAACATATACCAGGCTGAGGCCCCCAGGGATTTGACCAGTTGATAAATCTCGGGGATTTCATCCCGGTTGCGGATGGTGAAGGAGGAGTTGATCAGGAAGGGGATCTGGTTCTCATTAAAAAGCCGAATGGCATTCATAACACCGGCAAAGGCGCCGGGCTGATTTCTAAAATTGTCATGGGTCTCGGCCTTGGCTCCATCGAGGCTCAAGGACACCATCTTGATGCCGGCGGCCTTGATCTGCTCGCAGATGGGCTGGGTGACCAGGGTGCCGTTGGTGGCCAGGCACATGCGCAGGCCCTTGTCCGTGCCGTAGCGGGCGATATCAAAGACATCGGCACGCAGAAGCGGCTCACCACCGGAGAGAACCACCACCGGACTCGCGTAGGAGACAATGTCGTCTATAATGCGGGTGGCCTCACTGAAGGGGAAATCGGGATGATCGTTGACCTTCAGGGTAGAAGAAGAACGGCAGTGGACGCATTTGAGATTGCAACGGCGGGTAATTTCCCAGGCAATCCATTTTGGTTCAAATTCCATAGTATGTCTCATGAGCCTCTTGCATGAACGCTAATCCCAATTCGTCTGTCAAGCGGCGCCTTCGTCGTCTGCACCGCATGGCTCCTCACCATCCTGTCTGTTATCGCTTCATTGCCATTCGCCTATCTTCGCGGTATTCCCCTGAAGACAAAAGAGAATAACAATCAATTTATCAGTGAGATACCAACAATATATTGTCTTTGTGTGTAAATCAAGGAGAAAGCTGCTTTTGCGTGCGAGTTCATTCTTTTCCCGTCTTGACAAGGAAAATAGAGCTACTTATTATCTCCGCGTTTGTTACCAGTCAATACAATGGAGGAAGGCGTGAAAAAAGAACAAGACGAGAGTGGAGCCGCCAAAGGGATGAGCGAGCGGGTAGAGGCTGATTCGGAGAGCAGGGTTGAGATTGACGCGGGGGGGACGATTGAAGAGAAATTGGCCACTGCCCTCGAAGAGATTGCCGAGCTTCGTGATCGGTCATTGCGGGCGGCGGCCGAATTTGACAACTCTAAAAAACGGATGGAACGGGATCGTTTGGCCGCCTTGAAAT
>DYNG01000157.1 GCA_020721165.1 Desulfocapsa sulfexigens | reverse complement strand
CCTCTGTGCCCGTCTTGACTGTCTCGGTGCTCAAGCGATTGCAGAATTTAGGTATCAATTGTTGGAAGTGGACAGAAAAACAATGCCAGACAAAATACTCGTTATTGCTGAAAAACCCAGTGTCGCCGCAGATATCGTGAAAACCCTGCCCGGCAAATTTGAAAAAAACAAGACCCATTACGAGAGTGATACCCATATCGTCTCTTTTGCGGTGGGGCACCTGGTTTCCATCCAGTTTCCTGAAGAAATTGATCCGCGATACAAGTCCTGGAAACTGGAAACCCTGCCTATTCTTCCCCAGTCGTTCCCGCTGAAGGCCCTGGAGTCCAGCCAGAGCCAGCTCAACGCCCTGAAAAAACTGATTCGTCGCCCGGATGTGACAGAGATCGTCAATGCCTGTGATGCCGGGCGGGAAGGGGAGTTGATCTTCAAATATATTCTGCAATTCGTCAAGAATCCCGCTGTGGCGAAAAAACAGTGCAAACGCCTTTGGCTGCAATCCATGACCAAGGACGCCATCAAGGAGGCCTTTGCCCATCTGCGTAGCAATGAGGAGATGCAGCCCTTGGAAGATGCGGCTCTGTGCCGGTCTGAATCGGACTGGCTCATCGGGATCAACGCCACCCGCGCCCTCACCGGGTTTAACTCCAGCAAGGGCGGCTTTACCCTGACCCCCTGTGGCCGGGTGCAGACGCCCACCCTTTCCCTGATTGTCAAGCGCGAGCTGGCCCGTGAAATCTTTGTCCCGCGCACTTATTTTAATCTCTTGGCCTCGTTTTCGTTTGGCGCCGGCTCCTATATCGGGAAATGGATTGATCCGCAATTTGTGAAAGACGAAAAGGATGCTCATGCCCGGGCCGACCGGATCTGGGAGGAGGCGCAGGCGGACGGGATTATGGCTCGCTGCGCGGGAAAGAAGGCGGCGGTGACGGAGACCAGCAAAAAAATCAGCGAGCGATCTCCGCAACTCTATGATCTGACCTCGCTGCAACGGGAGGCCAATGCCCGCTTTGGTTTTTCGGCGAAAAATACCCTGGGACTGGCCCAGGCGCTCTATGAAAAACATAAGATGCTCACCTATCCCCGCACAGATAGTCGCTGCCTGCCGGAGGATTATCTCCACACGGTGGGGGAAACCATGCAGGCCCAGACCGGCTGGCAGTTTGGCCGGTTTGCGCAGGAGGCTCTCAACAAGAACTATATCCGGGCGGATAAACTGATTTTTAATAACGCCAAGATCTCCGATCATCACGCCATTATTCCCACGCCCATCGCGCCGAAGAGTTTGAGCGAACCGGAACTGAAGATTTATACTATGGTGGCGCAGCGGTTTCTGGCCGTCTTTTTCCCGCCCGCCAAGTTCCTGAATACCCGCCGTCTCTCACTGGTGGAGAAAGAGACCTTTCTCACCGAGGGTAAAATCCTGCAAGAACCGGGCTGGAAGGCCATTTATGGCAGTGAGGTGACGACCGAAGGCGATGAACCCGGCAATGCGCCGTTGTCAGTGGTTTTGGCTCCCATTCCCAAGGGGGCTGCGGTCAACTGCGCAGAAATCGAAAAAAAGCAGGCGGAGACCCGCCCCCCCGCCCGTTTTAATGAGGCGACCCTGCTTTCGGCCATGGAAAACTCCGACAAATTTGTTGAGGATGAGGCCCTGGCTGAGGCCATGAAGGAACGGGGTCTGGGAACGCCTTCAACCCGGGCCGCCATTATTGAAAAGCTGATTAAGGAAAAATATCTGCTGCGCGAGGGCAAGGAACTGGCGCCGACCGGCAAGGCCAAGGATCTGTTGTCGGCCCTGGAGAGCATGAAGATCAATCTGCTCGCCTCGCCAGAAATGACGGGGGAGTGGGAATACAAGCTGAATCAGATCCTGCATGGCAAATTCACCCGCCAGCAGTTTATGACGGAAATTCGGGAGACCACGGCCCATATTGTTTCTCAGGTCCGAAATTTTGATCCCGATAAAGAGCGGGTTGAGGCCCCTTTCAGTCCCCTCAACGGTGTTCGCTATTACAGCAATTATAATGCCTACAGTTCAGAAGATGGGGCGATTTCCATTCGCAAGTCGCTCGGCGGGCGGACCATGAGTGAGGAGGAGGTGATCGCCCTGCTCTCGGGGAAAACCATCGGGCCGTTCAGCGATTTCTGGAGCAGGCAGGGCAAACCTTTCACCGCTTCCCTCTGTCTGGAACAAAATAAGGTCGTTTTTCAGTTTGCCGCCGCCCCCGATACTCTCGACATCGAGGCGATCAAGGCCGCCCCGTCTCTGGGGCTGTCACCGATTGACCAGACCCCGGTCTATGAAACCCCGTCTTCGTATATGTCGGCGACGGCGCTGGAGGGAGAGAAGAAAAAAGGGTTGCGCATCAACAAAATTATCCTGGGTCGGGCCATTGCTCCCCAGCATATTCAGCAGCTTTTGGGCGAGGGCCGCACCGAACTGATCACCGGCTTTATCTCCCGCTGGAAACGGCCCTTTGATGCCTTTCTTCTGCTTGATGCGACGGGAAAAGTCAGTTTTGAGTTTCCCCCCCGCGTTAAAAAAGAGAAAAAAACAGGGAAAAAAGCAGCTTCTCCTGATGAGAAGTAAGCCTTACAAGGAAAAATTATGCAACAAGTGAAAAAAGAGTATCAGGACAAGAGCAGTCTGGAGCTGGCAACCATCTGCGCCCAGACCGCGCTTGACGCCAAGGCTGAGGCCGTGGTGGTCCTCGATGTCCGGGGAATTTCGTCATTCACCGATTTTTTTGTCATCATGAGCGGTCGTTCCACCCGCCATGTTCAGGGCCTGGCCGAGATTATCGAGGGAGAGATGCGTTCCAAACGGATCAACACCTCCCATGCCGAAGGCATGGAGGAGGGCCTGTGGGTTCTCCTTGACTTTAACGATATCGTCGTTCATATCTTTTACCATGAACAGCGGCAGTTCTATGACCTGGAAGGCCTCTGGAAGGCTGCTCAACCCGTGCCTGTTCAAGAGTCGCAAGCCGCTGGGCGACAGGAATAACCAAGAGAAAATCATGCAATATATCAGCACCCGGGGCGGTATCCGCCCCATTTCTTTTACTGAAGCCGTCATGATGGGATTGGCCGAAGATGGCGGTCTGCTTCTGCCCCGTACCATCCCTAGGATTAGTAAAGAGACCTTGCTTGCCTGGCAGGAGTGTTCCTATCCCGACCTGGCCTTTGAGGTGTTGTCACGATTCATTGATGATATCCCCAACAGTGATCTGCGCGAGCTGATTCACCGCTCCTACGCCTCTTTTGATACGCCGGAAGTCACGCCTCTGATTCACCACGGTTCCCTGCATATTCTGGAGTTGTTCCACGGCCCGACCTTTGCCTTCAAAGATGTGGCCCTGCAATTTCTGGGGAATCTTTTTGAGTATTTGCTCAAAAAAAACCAGGCGGTGATGAATATTATCGGCGCCACCTCGGGCGATACTGGCAGCGCCGCCATTTACGGGGTCAGGGGCAAGGAGAAGATCAATATCTTTATTCTCCACCCCCATAAACGGGTCAGTCCGGTGCAGGAATGGCAGATGACCACTGTCACCGATGCGAATGTCTTCAACATCGCCATTGACGGCACCTTTGACGATGGGCAGGCCATTGTCAAGGGTATCTTTAGCGATATCGCCTTCAAAAAAGAGTTCAGCCTCGGGGCTATCAACTCCATCAACTGGGCGCGAGTGCTGGCCCAGGTGGTCTATTTCGTTCACAGTTGTCTGCATATTCAGCGGCACGAGCATGATAAATCCGTGGATTTTGCGGTGCCCACCGGCAATTTTGGCGACATCTTCGCTGGATATATCGCCAAGCGCATGCTGCCTGAAGGGATGATTCATCGCCTGATCCTGGCTACCAATACCAATGATATCCTCAGCCGTTTTGTCAGCCGTGGCGACTATTCCC
>DYNG01000156.1 GCA_020721165.1 Desulfocapsa sulfexigens | reverse complement strand
CTTCACTCTGTTGTGGTCCAGATATTTCCAAAATATCACAACTGAAGTGGGTTAGGAAAAATAGACAATATTACCTCTTTTTTGCTCTTGTGTTCATCCTGTCCACTCAAGCATGGATCAGATCATCCAGAAATTCCGATGCTGGCTCCACACCGGCCACCAGCAGATACTCCCTTGCCCGGGTGCAGGCGACATACAGGAGGTGCCGTTCGGTGTTATAGACATCTTCAAGGTCGGCATTGTCGGCCACTGTCTCAATCCGTGACTGGAGGGGGATGATTTCGTCATCGCAGGCCATGACGACAACCGCGCGGAACTCCAACCCCTTGGCCAGGTGCATGGTGCCAACCGAGATATGACCGGCCATGGTTTCCACATGTTCATCCAGCACTTTGCTCACCAGGCCGGCCTGCTCCACAGCGAGAACAGCCCGCTCAAACTCGGCCGGTGTTCGCACAAAGATTCCCATCTCATGCGGACTGACTCCTTCGCCCGCCAATGATTGCAACCATTGGCCCACAAACCGTGATTCCTCTGCACTGCTGGGAAAAGTCTTGATCGTCGGCGGTGGGCCATTAAACACCGATATGGTGCCCCGCCGTTCTTCGGCATTGCCGTCAACATCTGCAATCTCTGGGGCAAGTAACCTGTCGGCCTGGCTTCTGATCTGATGCGAGGTGCGATAGTTGATTTTCAAGGTGCGGGACCGGCCCCGGATATCAATCCCAAGTCCCTTCCAGGAAAAGGGCTGCTGAAAAATCCGTTGCCCAAGATCGCCTGCAAAAAAGAGGCTGTCCGGGCGTTTTTCCCCAAGGGTGGCCAGAAAACGCAACTGGGGTACATTGATGTCCTGTGCCTCATCAACTATGCAGAAATCAAAGGGGAGCTGGCTTAACTGGCCAAGTCTCGCCGTTATCCTGCCGTACACTCCAGGGATGGTCACCAGGCCTTCAGCCGCCAACCGAGTGCGAACACGGTCAAAGATCGACCACAACATCTGCCGCTGCTGTTCCGGCAAGCGGGTTTTTCGGCCCAGCCGGGACACATCACGATATGCCTCCCAGGAATCCAACTGCCAGGCCTCGACTATCTGTTCCCATTCGGTTCGGAGAAAATGGGTGCTGAACCGCTCGCCACCACATTCCGCAGCAGCCTCCGCCAGGAAAATTTTGATTTTCTCCGGGGTGGCAATCCGAGGCTGGCCAAAGTGAAGAGTGTACAAACGGAGGGCAATGGCATCCATCGCATGCACATCAATCCGTTCTCCAAGTCGCGGCTCATTGCCGACAAGGCAGCGCAACTTGGAGTGCAGGGCATTGGCCAGGGGCACGGAAAAGGTGGTGAGTAGAACGCGACTGTCCGGATGAGCGCGGGCCAGGAAAACCGCGCGATGCAAGGCCACGATGGTCTTGCCTGTACCAGCCGATCCGGAAACCCGGGCCGGGCCGTTGTAGTCCCGTTCCACCAGTTGCCGCTGCGCCGGATGGAGAAAGACGGTCCACTTCTCCCAGGGCGCTGCGAATGCCCGTTCCAACTCCGCAACATCATGCACCATCCGAAAACGCCGCTGGGCATCGGGATGGTCGAAGGGATTGCCTGCCGCCACGACTGCTTGTGCCACCTGGGGTTTCACGCCAATGGCCAGATCAAGCAGGGCCTCGGCTGCCTCGGCAGGCAGGTGGTCGGCCAGAGACAGGAGAGAGTCCTCGCCTGCCCGCTTTACATCTTCCAGCCATTCCTCGGGTATGCCGTAGCCGAGCAGGGCCTCATTGGTGATGCCCGCAAATAACAGGGGTTTGGGTTGAGCCTGTTCCACATAGTACGGAACCACGATTTCCTGAATTCGCTCCCGTATCTCCACCAACTGAGCCGCGCCGGTAACAGGATGATTCTCCAGCTTGCGCCGCGCTGCCCAGTGGTACGCCTTGTCGTGGTGATCGACATAGCACAGCAGCAGGTTGTCAGCGCTCTTATGCACAATAATCCGCAGATCATCGCTCACCCGTACCGACCAGAAATTTTTGTCCTTTACCTTGTCAAGTTTATGAAATTTCATACCCGGCGCAGCCGGGTTCAGTTGCAGGTCAAAGGCCGTGGTCTTGACGCTCTTCTGCTCCTCGCCGGTGAGTCTGGCAAGGCTGTCGGTGAAGGTGTCGGAGATGCGGAAGTTCATTTTTCCACCCGAAAAACCTTCATCACCTCATCGCCCAGGTGATTGATGACCTTGACTGCGATTCTTCCGGTTGCCGGTCTGGCAAAGGGCCGGGAGGTGTCGCTGTTCAGGGTTGCCCAGGCGTCTTCGTTGATCTCGGCCTTGAGGGTGGTTTTGAGCGACTTGTACGGGTCGCCCGCCCCGAGGAAGTAGGCGTGGCGGACGAAGAAAGACTCTTCGTTGTAATCGGTGTCGATGAACCAGCAGGCGATGCCTTCGGGGCCGTCGCTGCGCACCTCGCCGGTGTTGGGGTGGAAGACATCCACGCCGTGGACAGTGACCTGTGTCTTGTGGTCAGTGGTCAGTGACAGCGGCCAGTCACTCTCCTTCAGGCCTTGGATCGCAGTGAGCGTTTGAGTCCATTGAGCATCTTGCCAATGTCTGTCGTTTGTGTTTGCAGTTGACTGGTTTGCTCCTCGGTAACCACGCCCAGCCTTACCGCCAGAATCAGAAAGGTTTCCGTCTCCGCCAGGGAGCCGCTGGCTATCCCCAGAAACTGAAGAAACTCCCCCGTCGTGTTGCGCTCCGCTCCCTCCGCAATGTTGGCCGGAACCGATACCGCTGCCCGCCTGATCTGGCTGGTCAACCCGAACTTTTCCTCCTGCGGGAACCGAGAGGAGAGACGGTAAACCAGCTCTGCCAGATCCATTGATTTCTTCCAGACTTCCAAGTCCCGATAACTCTTTAACGATGTCATAATTAGCAATCATCCTCCCATTTCTGGTCACTAACCACTGGCCACTAATCACTGTTATATCCGGCTCGCCGAAGATGACAAAGAGGTTGCCCTTGCCGGTGTTCTTGAGGTCGTCGGCCATGTGCAGGTCGGCGTTCATGCGGGCTTTCAGCACCGGGATGCGGCCGAGTTTGTCGAACTCCGAGGAGTGGGCGTCGTAGTTGAAGGCGCAGGCGATGAGCACATCAAACCCGGCATCCCCTGCCTCGCGGGCGGCGGCCACCAGATCAGGGCGGGCAACGGTGCCGAACTCCGGGCCGATGAAGATAGCGGCGCGCATATCAGTGGCCAGTAGGGCAGTGGCCTGTGGTTTGTGGTCAGTGGTTAGTGTTGGCTTATCGCTGACCACAGACCACTGGTCACTGGTCACTGTCCCACCGGCCACTGTCCCAACGGCGCAGACCATGTTTCCCGGCCAGGGGACAAGGGAGGTGAAGCTGATCCGGTCTTCCTTGTGGGCCTGCTGGACACCGGCGGTGCGCAGGTTTTCAAGGATCATGGAAGCAAAGTCCCGGCCTTCGTGGTAGCCGGTCTTGGCATCGGCAAGGTTTGCAGCCAGCGGGTCGATCAGCTCGTCATCCGCGCCCACGGCCAGCACCCGGTGGGGGGAGAGGCTTTCCACGGTGAAGGGGCCGGCCACCCGCACCTTCTTTTTGTTGTCGTAGGGCTTGTCGTAGAGGTATTCAAACTCCGCCTTGGCGGCGATGGAGGCGTCAATGGCTTTCTGGCGCGCAATGCGTGCGCTCCAGAAAGCAGTGATCAGTGGTTGAGTGGTCAGTGGCCAGTGGGATGGCGCTTCGCGCGGAATCTCCCATTCTTCCAGAGTTTTTTCCTGACCACTGGCCACTGACAACTGGTCACGGAGCGGCGCGAGCTTTTGCTCGTGCTGCTCCCATATCACATCGATCTCGGCGTTGTTGGCGATGGATTTGAGGGTGATGTGCGGCACCCGCTCATAGACAAAGCCCTGTTTTAGTGACCCGTGGCCGGTGGTCAGTGGTCTGTTGT
>DYNG01000007.1 GCA_020721165.1 Desulfocapsa sulfexigens | reverse complement strand
TGGTTTCCATGTGCCTCTTGGGAACCAGTGCCAAAGAAAAGTTACCTGATGCAATTAATGGAAACGAGTAAGATGTCCCATTTATTAATCCTTCGTAAAAAAAAATCTCGGACTTTACTCTGTGTGAACGGAAAATGGGGCCGTAAAGAAGAGATGCAGGGAACAGCCTTATTTATCGTAAAGGCTTCTTAAAAAAATGGCAATTGACGACAGAAACTACTTGTTGGTACAACAAAAAAAGAGCATAATTTTTTCCTTATAATAGTGAACAGTCTACAGCATCCAACTGAAATCGCTCGAGAAATGTTATTGCCTTTTTGATCTCTCTTTTCGTCAAACCAGCAGATAAACGGTTTCGTGCCTCTTCTGCTCCTGGATAACCTTGGTCGGCGGCCAGCCCGTACCAGGCCAAAGCGGTTATTCTGTCCTTCCCCACCCCTTTGCCTTTTTCATACAGAGCGGCCAGGAAGAATTGGGCCATGGCCCAGCCTTTTCGCGCCGCGCAACAATACCAGCGGGCCGCCTCCTGAGAATCTTGAGCGACTCCGCTGCCGTTTTCATATTTCAGCCCAAGATAGAGACAGGCCGCTGGCAGACCGGCTTGAGCTGACTGTTGAAAAAGGGCCAGCGCCTTTTCCAGGTTTCGTTCCAGGCCCTGTTCACCATGCTCATACAGCAGGGCCAGGGCCAATTGCGCCTCGCCGTCCCCTTGTCTGGCAAGGGCCTGAAGCTGGTTGACAAAGGAGGGGTCAGCACCGGCCACACCGCAAGGGGCACCAGGGCAGGCGCATACGGTCAATAAGGACAATAAAGCCAGAACCATCACAACTCGTTTCATTGGGCCCACCAGTTACAATAAAAAAGCTGCTTTTTTTAACCTGTTACCAGGCAAAAAGAGCAGCTTTGCGAAAAAAAAATCGAGGGAGGGGGGCACTACATCAAAAGCCACCAGCTCCAGCGCCGCCTTTGACATCTTCAGCCACATAGATAGCGGCATAGGTTGACCCTAACGAACCGCCAAATCCCTCTTCTATGACTACTGCACATGATTTATTGGGTTTGGTGAAGGCAATCAGTACCCTGTCCGTCGCGACTTCACCCGCCATTTTCCATTTGTTCTTCTGCATGGAGGAGACAATATACTTTTTCAGTGAATCTCGTTGGAGCTTTCCGCTAAAATAAAATACTCCGCCCGTAAATGATTCCGTGCGGACGGCCATACTTTTTTTGTGGTCATATTTCATGTCTTCGGGGATTTCAATGTCACGATATTCCCCGACAAAACTTGTCAATTCGGGTAGGTTGGCCAGTGGTTGACCTCCTGCGCCCTCGTAGCTGCTGCCACTTGGGGAGCAGGCACTGAGGACAGAAATAAAACCCACAAGGAACAGGAAATAAAACGATTTTTCCAGCACTTTTGAACACCTCATAATTACTCTTCCCCTTCTGTAAAAGTAAAAAGCTGTAAGGGCCTCGGCAGAAATTAATTGTTCCGTATTGCGCCGGATTTTCGGTCATATTCGAGGAATGGAAAGAGGCGCATAGCAGGGCTATGAAACTCTTTCCGTGACGAAGAAGATGGCCGAAAAGACAAGCAAGATGGGATGATTTATTTTTGCCGAGGCCCTCAATTCATCATCATTAAGCCGCTCGTTGAAGAGAACTCATCGTTGCGCAAGAGGCTTAGTTGTCAAATATTAGTTAACTATTAGGCATTTGTCGAACTGTTTCAGCATATTCATGGCATTTTGTTGTTCTATGCTGAAAATCTGGGCGGAATGGCATCAATCAATTCCACCAATGCACATATATTTGATTTCCAGGTACTCGTCAATTCCGTATTTTGAACCTTCGCGCCCGGTACCGGATTCTTTTATGCCGCCAAAGGGAGCGGCTTCGGAGGAGATGATACCGGTGTTGACTCCCACCATACCGTATTCGAGGGCTTCGGCGACCCGCCAGGCCCGGCCAATGTCTCGACTGTAGAAATAGGAGGCCAGACCATATTCAGAGTCATTGGCGATCGTGATGGCATCACACTCTTCTTTGAAAACAAAAATAGGCGCCACCGGGCCAAAGGTCTCTTCCCGGGCAATTTTCATGTCCGTGGTCACTCCGGTGAGGACGGTCGGTTCAAAGAAAAAGCCCTTTTCTCCTGTCCGTTTGCCACCGACGACCAGACGAGCCCCTTTGTGCAGGGCGTCCTCGATCTGGGCTTCCACCTTGATGATGGCATTCAGATCAATGAGCGGGCCTTGATTATATCCCTTTTCTACCCCCGGCCCTACCCGTAATTGGGAGCGAACCGCCTCTGCCAGCTTCTGCACAAAGGCATCGTGAATTCCTGATTGTACCAGAAAACGATTGGCACAGACGCAGGTCTGACCAGAATTTCGGTATTTTGAGGCCAGGGCGCCAGCAACGGCCTGATCAAGATCGGCATCATCAAAAACAATAAAAGGAGCATGCCCGCCCAGCTCCAGTGATATCTTTTTCATGGTGCCTGCGCAGGCTGCCATCAGATGCTTGCCCACCGGTGTTGAGCCGGTAAAGCTAAGCTTACGGACCAGAGGATTGCTGGTCAACTCTGCACCGATTTCGGTTGCTGGCCCGGTGATAACATTAAAGACTCCGGGTGGGAAGCCGGCCCGGTCGGCAAGTTCAGCCAGGGCGAGGGCTGAAAAGGGGGTCTGGGCGGCGGGCTTGATAATTACGGGACAGCCGGCAGCCAGGGCTGGTGCGGCCTTACGGCAAATCATGGCCGAAGGAAAATTCCAGGGAGTAATGGCCGCACAGACCCCCACCGACTCCTTCAGGACTATCATCCGCTTTCCGGCATGGGTTGTTGGGATGATGTCGCCATACACTCTTTTGGCCTCTTCCGCGAACCACTCAACATAGGAGGCGCCATAGATAACTTCTCCGGCAGCTTCGGCCAGAGGTTTGCCCTGCTCCCTGGTCATGATCATGGCGAGATCATCCTGATGCTCAATAATAAGGGCATACCAGCGTTTGAGAATCAGGGAACGGTCTTTGGCGGTCATCGCCTTCCAGGCTGGCCAGGCTGCACTGGCAGCGGTTATGGTCTGTCTGGTGGCTATCCGACCAAGAGAAGGGGCCTTACCAATCAACAGGCCATTGGCGGGATCAATGACTTCAAAGAGTTCCGCTGCTTCAACCCAATTCCCGTTGATATAACATTGCTGCCGCAACAGGGCAGGATCTTTCAAATCCATCGTTTTCACCAGAGATTTCTGTACCTTTTTCTGAAGTCATCGCGTATCATTCAGTTTGAACAGAGGATATACTATAGTATTTTTGAGAGACTTCAACTCTCTTTTCATAAGGGAGAACTTTTTCGACCTTTGCGGAGAAACCGCTGATAACTAACACCATGTCTTTGAACCAGCCCATTATTATTTCGTTGACTGTGCAACCTATTGGTCTGGGGCAATTGCTCAAATTGGCCAATGTGGTTCAGAACGGTCATGAGGCAAAATTGCATATTCTCAACGGAGAAGTCAGGGTGAATGGGGTGGTGGAAACGAGACGAGGAAGAAAACTGGTGCAGGGGGACCAGGTTGCGATCGGAGATTCGTTGTATCAAGTTGCTTGTTCTTGATCAAGA
This sequence comes from Desulfocapsa sulfexigens, assembly GCA_020721165.1. Lineage (GTDB taxonomy): Bacteria > Desulfobacterota > Desulfobulbia > Desulfobulbales > Desulfocapsaceae > UBA2270. The sequence continues at coordinate 11,573 of DYNG01000007.1, read as the reverse complement.
TTGGCAATGATTATCTGCTTGATAACAGAGTTTTTGCACAATGATCTTTTTAGCCAACCTCTTCGTTATACGCAAGATTCTATCTTTGGAATTTCAGTTGCATGCCTACGGTAAAACTTTTCGCAAGTCTCGATGGGGGACAAAATCTTCACTGTGCAAGAGCCTTAATGGAGTAAGTTTTTATTTTTTCCTGTATCCCGCGCAATTTTTTTTCTTTTTCTTCCCTTGCGGTAATGGTGTCGGCGACCTCATGATACACCGTTTCGGTCATTAAAATTTGACTCCCCGTCGTGTCCGAGGCCAACCGTTGCGCGATATTTACCTCTGCGCCCAAGACCGTAAAATCAAGACGACGACTTGATCCAATATTTCCTTGATAGACATTTCCACTACTGATTCCGATTCCCAATCCTATCTCCAGAAATGGTTCAAAACGAAAGGCCCATTGTTTGCGCAGGTCTTCAAACTTTTTTTGAATATCTATGGCGGCTGAAACCGCTGAAAGATTGGCATGACCTTGAGGAACAGGCGCCCCAAAGACAGCCAGGGCGGCATCACCCATAAATTTGTCAAGAATTCCCTGCCAGGATGATACCACATCGGCTACCATATCAAAAAACTCGGTGAGAAAGTCCCGTAATTCCGTCACTGGTATTCGTTGAGCCAGGAAGGAAAAATTGCGGATATCGGCAAACAGGATCGTGAGCGGCCTCATTGCCCCTCTCATTCGCGGGTTCAACTCCTGCCGGTTGAGCAGAATCGCCGCCACTTCCGGGGCCATATAATGCTCAATCAGGTTCCGCATCTGCTTAACCTGTTTTTTCAACTCCGTATTTTCTTTCTGTATCACTGTTTTATTGAGGGCCGCTTGCACCGCCTGGACCAGGCTGAGGGGCTGGAGCGGTTTGGTCAGTGTTCGGCTGAATCCCTTTTCAACCGCCTCAATAACCATCTCCACCGTCAAGTCGCCGCTGACCAGTACCCCTTGCAGAGAAGGGCTGATCAACTGAAGTCCTTCAAAGGTTTCCATGCCATTGATACCGGGCAGCATGGCATCAATAACGGCCAGATCAAAGGCTGTTTCCATGGCCATCTCTATCGCCTGCTCACCGCTATGGGCACACGAAACCAAATACCCGCTGTGGGTCAGAGCCATCCGGCTCAGGTCGGCCACCATGACCTCATCGTCAACGACTATTATTTTCAACGACCCCATCTATCCGTCCTTCTCTGAATTCAGGCCTTTACTGCAAAAAAATATTTTATCTGTCGGTTTACCAACCTCGTGAGTCGGCAAGTGAACTAAAGCAGGATATCACTCTTCATGTCTCGTTGCAAGAGCAAGGAAAGATAAAAAAGGGTGTTGCTGTGAACAAGGCGAAGGATGAAGATGTCTTTTGTGGTTGTTGCGTTTTTCAGGCTATGCTGACGGGCGGATATGAGGATGCGCGGTTCAGGACGGGGCGGAAAAATCACCCATGAGTCTCCTGGTCAATGATCGCTACGACCAAGCCCATTGTTATGTTCAAAATTTTATCGGAATATCAAAAATATGTCTGCGGTGTTTTTTTACATGGCTCGATTGTAAAAAAAAAACATTGCACCAGCAGCTCTTCTTATGCCCCTTTTTTGATCCCATATTTCTTCATCTTATACTGCAAGAGGCTTTTGGTGATGCCCAATCTTTCCGCTGCTCGAGCCTGGACAAACCCAGCCTCCTGCATGGCGCGATGCAGCATTTTTTCCTCGACGGCATAGAGAACATCGTTCAGTTCAGCGGCCTCGGGGATCAGGTGATTGAGATCCATTTCTCTGCTCCAGGCGGGCTGGGTATTTTTGGATCCGGATTCTGGTTGAACAACATCGGCCTCAATGCGATTATTGTCACAGAGAATGGCGGCTCGCTCGATGGTGTTTTCCAGCTCCCGCACATTTCCTTCCCAGGGCAGGGTTACCAGCAGGCGCAGGGCCTCGGCGCTGATGGAAAGTCCGGGCTTGGCCAGTCGTTCGCCAATGGTGCGAATGAAGTATGCCACCAGCAGGGGGATATCGTCCATGCGCTCTCGGAGAGGGGGCAGGAGCAGGTGGATCACATTGAGCCGGTAATAGAGATCCTCACGGAACCGTCCTTTATCCACCTCTTCTCGCAGGTCCTTGTTGGTGGCGCTGATGATGCGTACATCCACCGACAGGGTTTTACTGCCGCCCACCCGCTCAAATCTTTTTTCCTGCAAGGCACGAAGCAGCTTGGATTGCAGGGAAAGCGGGATTTCACCAATCTCATCAAGAAACAGTGTCCCGCCATCGGCCAGTTCGAAGCGGCCTTTGCGCATGGAGATGGCGCCGGTAAAAGCCCCTTTTTCATGGCCAAAGAGTTCACTCTCCAGCAGATTTTCCGCCAGAGCCGCACAGTTGACGGTGATAAAGGCCTGGTCGTGTCGCGGACTGTTGGCATGGATGGCTTTGGCTACCAGTTCCTTGCCGGTTCCGCTCTCGCCAGTGATGAGAACCGATGACGGGGTTGGCGCCACCTTTTCGATCAATTCGTAGATCTGGGCCATGCGGGGATTTTTTCCAACCATACCTGAAAAACCGGTGCGGGTCAGAATCTCTTTGCGCAGGCGAATATTTTCGCGAATAAGAGAATAGTGCTGAATGGCCTTGTTGATGGTGACGATCAGTTCGTCGTTGGAAAAGGGTTTGGCCAGATAATTGAAGGCGCCGGCCTGCATGGCCGCCACCGCCTTTTCCACCTGAGCGAAGGCTGTGATCATGATGACCGGTAAGTCAGCGTTGATTTTTTTGATGGCGGCCAGAAATTCCAGGCCATCCATGTTCGGCATTTGCATATCGGTGATCACCATATCCAGATCCACCTCCCGCACCAGTTCCAGTCCTTTGCTGCCGTTGGGGGCAGTAAAAACTTCAAAACCCTCGTCACGGAGTAACTCGGACAAAATAACCAGGTAATTGGGTTCATCATCAACGATCAAGATGGAATGCATAATCAACTCCCACTGAATTTTTTTCTGTTGCTATTATGATCGGCGCTGGCGCCATCGCTCTTTCATTTTGAGCAATAGTTCCGGCGGCACAAAAACATTGCCTCCGCCGGCCAGACTGGTGCCTGGCCGCACCTCGCCATGATAATCGCTGCCGCCGGTCAAGAGCAGGTTATAGCGATGGGCAAGCGCGCTGATTTTTTTTCTCATCGCCCGGGAATGGGTGGGATAATAGGCCTCAATTCCCTCCAGGCCCGCCGGAACCAGCTCGGTCAGAAGGGTCGGCAGGCGAATCAGCGCCGGATCATTATAGGACGGATGAGCAAGAACTGCAATCCCACCGGCCTGACGAATAAGAGTCACGGCGGCAACGGCCTCATGGACGAAACGAGTGACAAAGGCAGGTCGTCCTTTTTTCAAAAATTGATCAAAGGCCTGACTGATGCTGGTCACGACCCCGCTTTGCACCAAAAGCCGGGCAATATGCGGTCTGCCCGTCTGTCCCTGTGCTGAGATGCTCTGCAATGCCTCATCGCTTACGGCAATGCCCAGGGCCTTGAGCTTTTCCAGGATTTTGCTGTTTCGTTGATTGCGGGCCTCCTGCATGGTGAGCAGCGCCGCTGCAAAATCTGGCTGCTCAGGATCAGCGAAATACCCCAGGATATGATATTCAATCTGCTGGTGGCTGACACTGATTTCTATGCCGGGAACAATCTCAATGCCCAGGGCCAGGCCAGCCGCCATTGCCTCTTCAACCCCAGCCATGGTGTCATGATCGGTCAGGGCAATGGCGGAGAGCCTTTTCGCCTTCGCCAGCGCCACCAGTTCCGAGGGGGACATGGTGCCATCGGAAAAGTGGGAATGGGTATGGAGATCTATGGACATGGAGATATCAGCGGGCAGAGGCAGAAAAAAGAAAAAAGAAAAAATATTCTGAGGAACACTATACGACTTCAGGGAAAAACAGGCAAGGAGGATGCTTGTGCTGGAAATTGTTTATGTTTGCAGGTAGGATGCTGTGAATGATTTTTTCCTTTCCTTGTTTTATATCGAGTCCTTTGTCGTCCCGTCGCTAGCAGGTAATCTATGCCGTTTTTTTCCGAATCAGCAGAGCCGGGTGTTCTCACCGTATCGCAGATCAGTCGCTCCATTCGTCAGCTTCTGGAAGGGGATTTTCGCTTTGTGCGGGTGAGCGGGGAGATCTCGAATCTGTCCCGCCCCTATTCCGGGCACCACTATTTTACCCTCAAGGATAGTGGCGCTCAGTTGCGGGCCGTGCTTTTCAAAGGGCAGCAGCGATTTCTGGCCCAGAATCTGGGTGATGGCCAGCAGGTCATCTGTCATGGACGAATCTCGGTCTATGAACCTCGGGGCGAGTATCAACTTATCGTGGATACCGTTGATTTTCATGGGGCGGGACTGTTGCAACTGCAATTTGAGGCCCTGAAAAAACGATTGGGCGATGAAGGTCTTTTTGCCGCTGAACGAAAAAAGAATCTGCCCAGATTTCCCCGCAAAATTGTGGTGGTGACATCACCAACCGGGGCCGCGATCCATGATTTTCTCAAGATATGGCGGAAAAAAGGGTGGGGGGCGACCATTCAGATCTATCCAGTGCGGGTGCAAGGGCGGGGGGCTGGAGAAGAGATTGCCGAGGCGATTGCCAGAATCAACAGCCGCCTTGAGGCCGAAATAATCGTGCTCTGTCGGGGGGGCGGTTCGCTGGAAGACCTCTGGGCCTTTAACGAAGAGTGTCTGGCCCGGGCCATTGTCGCCTCCCGAGTTCCCATCGTGTCCGCCATTGGCCATGAAGTTGATTTTACCATTGCCGATTTCTGCGCGGATGTGCGGGCGCCAACTCCCACCGGGGCGGCGGAACAGATCTTTCCTGAGGCGCTGTTCTGGCAACAGCAGGTTGGTAATTACCGGCAGCGCTGTATCCGTTTGCTGCTGCACCGCCTTGATTCGTCCAGCCGTCGGGTAACGCAGGGCCGCCGCTTGCTGGGCGATCTGGATATGATCCTGTCGCACCTCAGTTTGCAGGTTGATCACCGCAGCTCCCGCTTGATACACCTGATGACCAGGGAATTGCAGTATCAGTCCTTGAAGATGGGGCAGGCGCTGGCTCGACTCCAGCGCCTGTCTCCCCTGGGCCAACTGACCCTGCAGGCCGAGCGGCTTCATCATCTCAGCCATGCTCTGAGGCAACAGATGCAGGTACTCATTCAGCAAAAAAACAGCCTTCTTTCGGTCCATGCCGCCCGTCTTGAGTCGGTCAGTCCCCTGGCCACCCTGGCTCGTGGCTATGCCATTGTCAAAAAAAAGGGGGCTGGGAAGAAGGAGGAGATTGTGACCCACAGCTCGCAAATTCTGGTTGGCGAGACGATTGAGGCGCTGCTCCATGATGGGGCGCTGGAGTGTGAGGTGCGGGCGGTGCGCAGGAAAACGGTGTGAAGGGAGAATCGTTTGCAAAAAAAACTTCTCCCCAGGATTTTTTTATGGGGCAGGGGGGGCAGAGGGCGGAAAATATTATTGATGATAAAGCAGGGTGTTGATTTCCCCGTCTATTTTTTGTATCACCCTGGCCAGTTGGATATGATTCTGCGAGCCGGCCTGGCGCAGATCCTGACCCCAGGCCTGCAACATATCGGTATTGACCTTGCGCACACGATTGTCACGACACCACTCATGGCCTATTTTCAGTCCCAAGGCCTGCATGATTGCCATTTTCTGTTCCCGTTCCTGTTCAGGAAATTTTTCTATGACCCTTTCTGTTATCTTTTTCCAGCCATCGAAAAAAGGCACTCCTTCCTGAAATCGTTGGTACCATCTTTTCTCGCCATCACTTAGGTTGGCGATCTTGATTTCCGGAGTCGGAGCAGGGGCAGACAGTGATTCTGAATTCATGTCGAAAGAATTGGGCTGGGCGGCAGGGCAGGGGGGAGCTAACGATTCAGGATTGTGCTCATCCAGGACTTGATCAGCCCATCCTTGAGAAGAGGAGACACAAGCAAAAAAAATGAACAGAAAAGAATATTTTCTTAAATATATCATTTTGTTCGTCAACAGTGTCGAAGGAGAAAAGGATGGCGAGGCAAAGAGCAAAAATCCCCACTATCGGCCATCAATGCCGTCTCCCTGAAAAATACAGTTCATTGGCAAAGAAGTCAAGATACCCTTACACATTTCCTGAAGCGATCTTGTCTTGAGAGTCCACAAGATGAAGACTTTTGGCGGCAATGGAGAGTGCGGACAATTTTTCCCGGTGTTGCCAGGAAACTCAAGATGTTTTACCTGTATTTTCGATTCTTCCTCAAACTGAGAAAAACCTCTCTTGTGTGCATTGGGCCCAAAGAGTATCAAAGATCATGGTCGTGGGGTGTAAATATAAAGATCAGGGGGATAAGGAGGCACAAGGGCGAGGCTCTTGTGCGTTGATATCATGAAAATTCAAACAGATGGGAGGAACATCATGTCCGGGCTCTTGAAGAAGGTTGCGTGTTATGCTCTTGTGGTTCTGGGGATTTTTTATGGGTACCAGTGGCTAACCGGGAAAAGTATCACCACCCTGCCAGGGGAAATTGTCGCAAAGATTCAAGGGGCGGGAAATGGCTCTGTCCCTGACAAATCAACGAACCCTAAATATTATACAAATCCCGATGAGCGGATGAAGAATGGTCAATAAAAAGATGGTGGTTTTGGCAGCCTTTTTCTTCAGACCTTTTCTTCCATCACGGTTTATCGCATCAGGGTGTGCAGCAAGGGGCCATTACCACCGCTTTTCACCAGAGAAATTGCGCGGCTTTTATTTATGATCTCGTTCATGTAGGATGCCGTGCGCTCAAAGGCCTGGCGGTAATCGTGATGCAGGCAGTGGAAGGCGGCAAAGGCTGAGGCGTAGGTGCAGCCGGTGCCGTGCAGATTATGGCTGTTGATGCGGGGCCTTCGGCTGGTGATGTGCTCCTGGTCTCGGAAAACGCAGGTATCATAAATCTCAGGACTGGCCATTTCGAGATGTCCGCCTTTGATAATAACCGCGTGCAGATGATCGTGCCGACGCAGGAGTTCCTGGGCACAGATAATGGCCTGGGGGCGGGTTGTTATTTTTTGTTCGTGCTGACAGAGTTGCGCCAGTTCATCGCCATTGGGGGTCAACACTGTGGCCCGGGCGATGAGCGGATGCAGAAGCTCGCCTCTTTTTTGTCCTTTCTCCTCCTGACACCCTCCTGATTGCAGCAAGGATTGGCCGGCGCTGGCGGTCAGCACCGGATCGTAAATCAGCTCGCCTGTAAATTTTTGTAACAGTTCCGCCAGGGCCTGGGCAATTTGCCCGTTGCCAACCATGCCAATCTTGATATGGCTCACCCAGTGATCGCTCATCACCGCCTCGATCTGCCTGAGGATCAGGCCGGTATCCACTGGCGCAACTTCTGTGACCCCTTGAGAATTCTGCACGGTCAGACACGAGATGACCGCCGCCCCATAAACCCCGATGCTGGTCATGGTCTTGAGATCTGCCTGAATACCGGCCCCACCAGTGGGATCAGAGCCGGCGATGGTCAAAACCGTTGGCAATAAGGTTGAGGTTGCAGGGCAAGGCATGAAGCACCTGTTTGACAATGACAAAAAAATCCTTGGGGGCGGTTGAAGGGCGCCCTGGAGATGAAAACGGCTATGCGAGTTGATAAACTATGCGAGTTGATAAATATAGTGAAATACAATAGTATTGCAAGGTTTCCATGAACCAGGGCTACATTCAAGCCGAAGATAACTTTTAGTATAACATTAGATTATGGCTGTAACAGATCATATTTACGATGAAAGCAAGATCAAGACCCTGAGCTCTCTGGAGCATATCCGCAAGCGTCCCGGTATGTATATCGGGCGGCTGGGCAGTGGTTCTCATCCCGATGACGGCATCTACATCCTGCTCAAAGAGGTTGTGGATAATGCCGTGGATGAGTATATCATGGGGGCGGGCAAGCGGATCAATATCCAGTTGAGAGCGGATGGGATGGTGGCGGTGCGCGATTTTGGCCGAGGCATCCCGCTGGGCAAGATTGTTGATTGTGTTTCGACCATCAATACCGGCGCCAAATACAACACCGAGGTCTTTCAGTTTTCAGTGGGACTCAACGGCGTGGGCACCAAAGCTGTCAACGCCCTGTCGGCAACATTTACCGTGACGGCCTTTCGGGATGGGAAATTTGCCAAGGCCTCATTTGCCAAAGGGGTTCTGGCCAATCAGGAAAGCGGTGAGAGCGCCGAGGCCAACGGAACCCTGGTGGAGTTTATCCCTGATGGCGAGTTATTTCCGGATTTTTCCTTTGATTTTTCGTTTATTGACGAGCGGCTGTGGCGATATGCCTATCTCAATGCCGGGCTGAAGATCTATTTTGCCAAAAATTGCTACTATTCGGCCAACGGCCTTCTCGATCTGCTCTCCAAAGAGCTTGATGATCAGCAGATATACGAGCCCATCTATTACCGTGACGCCACCCTCGAATTTGCCTTTTCTCATACCGACGGTTATGGCGACACCTACTACTCCTTTGTGAATGGCACCTACACCAGTGAGGGCGGCACCCATCTGTCCGCCTTTCGGGAAGGTATCCTGAAAGGGGTCAACGAGTTTTCCAAGAAGAGTTTTATCGGTCAGGATGTGCGGGATGGGATTGTTGGCGCCCTGGCCATCAAGATCAAAGACCCCCTGTTTGAATCCCAGACCAAAAACAAGCTGGGCAATGGCGATATCCGCTCCTGGATTGTGGGCAAGGTGAAGGATGCCGTCTCCAGCGCCCTCTATAAAAACACCGAGGCCGCCGAACGATTGCTGGAGAAGATTCAGCGCAATGAAAAGGTGCGCAAGGAGTTGCAGAGTGTGCGCCTGGAGGCGCGGGCCAAATCAAAGAAGGTGGCCTTGAAGATTCCCCAGCTCAAGGATTGCAAGCATCACCCCTCCCGCAAGAAACCGTCCCCTGAGGGCCAGGAGAACATGGTCTTTATCACCGAAGGGCAGTCGGCGGCCGGTTCCATTGTCTCTTCCCGAGACCCGCTGACCCAGGCGGTCTTTTCGCTGAAGGGCAAACCGATGAATGTCCTGGGCCAGAAACTGGCGCTTCTCTATAAAAATGAAGAGATGTATTCGCTGATGCGGGCCCTGAATATTGAAGAGTCCATTGCCGATCTTCGTTTCGACAAGGTGATTCTGGCCACCGATGCCGATGTGGATGGACTGCATATTCGCAACCTGCTGCTCACCTTTTTCCTCCACTATTTTGAGACTATGGTCAAGCTCGGAGCTATCTATATTCTGGAAACGCCGTTGTTTCGGGTGCGCAATAAACAAGAAACCCTGTACTGTTATTCAGAAAAAGAAAAAATGGCCGCCGTGAAAAAACTGCAAGGGACGGGCAGCCGGCAAGGGATGGTGGAGATGACCCGTTTTAAGGGCCTGGGCGAAATCTCGCCCAAGGAATTCAAACAGTTTATTGGCCCCGATATCCGTTTGCAGCAGGTGAATATGGGGTCGGTGAGTGAAGTCAGCAAGATCCTCTCGTTTTATATGGGCAAAAATACGCCGGAGCGCAAACAGTATATCATGGAACATCTGGTGGCGACGGTATGAATTCTCAATATGGCAAACTGCATCAGCTCTTTGAGCAGAATTTCCTGGAATATTCTTCCTATGTCATCCGCGAGCGGGCGATTCCCGACATCCATGATGGCCTGAAACCGGTGCAACGGCGCATTCTCCAGACTTTATTTAATATGGATGACGGTCGTTTTCACAAGGTGGCCAATGTGGTGGGTGAGACCATGAAGCTTCATCCGCATGGCGACGCCTCCATCTTTTCGGCTCTGGTCAATCTGGCCAACAAGGAATATCTCATCGAACGGCAGGGGAATTTCGGCAATATTTATACCGGCGATCAGGCCTCAGCGGCTCGTTATATCGAGTGCCGCCTTACGCCTTTGGCCCGCGATTATCTTTTTCAGAAGGATTTGACCCAGTTTGTCGAATCCTACGACAACCGGATGCTGGAGCCGGTGACCCTGCCGGCCAAATTGCCGATGCTCCTGATGTTGGGGGCCGACGGTATTGCGGTGGGCATGGCCACCAAGATCATGCCCCACAATTTTGGTGAACTCCTGGCGGCCCAGATCAAACTGCTGCGCCATGAACCCATTACCCTCTTTCCTGATTTTCAGAAGAAAGGGCTGGTGGATGTGACCCAGTACGATCATGGCAATGGCCGGATTCGGTGTCGGGCCCGCATCGAGGAGGTGAATGAGAAAACCATTGCCATCAAAGATATCCCGCACGGAACCACCACCCAGTCTCTGATTGAATCCGTGGAGAAGGCTGCCAAGGCCGGCAAGATTAAAATCCTGTCCATCAACGATTATACCGCCGAAGAGGTGGAGATCGAGATCAATCTGGCGCGCGGGGTCTATGCCAAGGAGACCATCGAGGCCCTCTATGCCTTTACCGATTGTGAAATCGCCATCACCGCCAATCTCACGCTGATTAAGGACAATACGCCCCTGGTCTGCACGGTGGAAGAGGTGCTGGAGCATAACACCCAGAAGTTGGCGCTGGATCTGACCCGGGAGCTGGAGATTGACCTGGATCGTCTGCAGGAGAAGCTCCATGCCCGTCGTCTGGAGCAGATCTTTATTGAAGAGCGACTGTATAAACAGATTGAAGAGGAGACCAGCTACAAGGCCGTGCTGGACAAGGTGGAGCTTTCCCTGCAACCCTTTGCAGGCGAGCTTCTGCGCCCCGTGAGCAAAGAAGATGTGGAACGGTTGCTGGAGATAAAAATTAAACGCATCTCCCGTTATGATATCAACAAACAGCAAAAAGAGATTAAAGAAATTCGCAGTGAAATAAAGGCGATTACTCATCATCTGCAAGATATGGTGGGCTATACCATTGCCTTCCTGGAGGCGGCGCTGGTAAAATATGGCCCGTCTTATCCCCGACAGACGGAGTTGTGTCAGTTTGAGGAGGTCAGCGCCCGCAGTGTGGCCCAGGCCAATCTGACGGTTTGTTATCAGCGCAGCAGCGGCTTTCTGGGGCACAGCATCAAGGTCGAGGATGAAAAACAGGATATTTCCTTCAACTGTTCCGAATATGATCGCCTGTTGCTGATTGGCAATGATGGTTTCTATAAGGTTATTGCGGTCACCGACAAGCTCTTTGTCGGCCATGAGCTGGCCTGGGTCGGGGTGGTGGAAGAGGGGCTGATTTTTAATGTGCTGTACCGTGACGGTCAGGAAAATCTCTCCTATGCCAAACGATTTACCACCCCTAAATTCATTCTGGACAAGGAATACCGTCTCTTTCCCGAAGATAAACGATCACGAATCCTCCTGCTGCTGATGGGGGAGGGGGCCAGCGCCCATGTCAGCCTGGCGCCTTCTGCCCGCGCCAAAAGTAACAGCATGGAGGTCTATTTTGATGACTATTTAGTGAAAAACCCCAACGCCAAAGGCAAGCGGATCGCGGAGCGGGTGGTGCGCAAGGTGGCGGATTCCACCGGCAAGGTGGCTCCCCGGCCCCTG
>DYNG01000155.1 GCA_020721165.1 Desulfocapsa sulfexigens | reverse complement strand
CTGCGCGATACGGAACAATTTATTCTGGCCGTGTCCCTAAGGGCATTATGAAAATTGGCATATCAGCGGCCCGGCCGGTGTTTTTTCAGGTATTGCCGGCTATTTCTCGCAGGAATTTTTCATCTTTTGACCAGTTTTTGTGAACCTTGACCCAGAGCTTGAGCATCGTCTTCTGGTCCAGCAGTATTTCAATATCCTTGCGGGCTGCGGTGCCAATGGCTTTCAGCTTGACCCCGCCCTTGCCGATGACGATGCCCTTCTGCGATTCCCGCTCAACGACAATGGCGGCATGGATGGTCACCAGGCCTTTGGCGGCATCCTCCTTAAATGATTCAATCAGCACCGCTGTCGAATAGGGAATCTCCTCGCCGGTCAGAAGAAAGACCTTTTCGCGGATAATTTCGGCCACCAGAAAGCGTTCGCTGGCATCGGTGGGGATGTCTTCTGAATAATAACGGGGGCCAAACGGGAGAATCCGTAACAATTCCGCCAGCAGACGATCGTGGCCGTCACCATGCAGGGCCGAGAGCGGAATCACCGCCTGAAAGGGATACAGGGCGGCATAGATCTCTATCAGGGCCAGCAGCTTTTCTTTGTTGACCAGATCCACCTTGTTGAGCGCCAGAATCACCGGACAGGTCACCTCCTCAATATGGCCCGCCAATTCCTGCCCTTTCTCGGCCCTGTTCTTTTCCGGCAGAGGCAGGGAAACATCAATCACGAAGAGCGCCGCATCCACAGAGCGCAGGCTGTCCCTGGCAATCCGCACCATCTCCTGATTCAATGGCTCGCGGGCCCGGTGCAGCCCCGGCGTATCCAGAAAAACGATCTGGTACTGGTCGCCATTCATGATCCCCATGATTCGGTTCCGGGTGGTCTGGGCCTTGGGAGAAACAATGGAGATCTTCTGGCCCAGCAGTCCGTTCATCAGAGTGGATTTGCCGGCATTGGGCGGGCCGACAATGGCCACTATCCCCGAGCGGAGGCCGTCTTCTTCGGTCTGGATCATTCGTGAACACCCCTTTCGTGTGAAAAGTTGTCATGCATCAGGAAAAAAAAGTGGTCAAAACAGTCAGGAATACTATACAATACAAGGTTCATTTCGTCATCTCTGGTAAAACACCTGAGGAAATCATTCGAACCCTTATTCCGATTCACATGATCACGAAGCCCCTGTTATGATAAGCCCCGGAAAAATTATCGAATACCTGGATGGAGGCAAGTTTATCTGTGCCGGTGTCACCGAGGTTCAGGACAAACGGCTGCGGCTGGTCAATCAGAACGGGCGGGAACTGAATCTGCCGGCTTCCCGGGTCATTCACAGTTCACAACGCTCCTCTTGTTCCCCGACTGATCGGGAAGGGCTGGTCAAAGAGTTGCAGGAGGCCGCAGAGAGCCGCCGGGCCCTGATGGAGACCGTCAACCTGGAAGAGTTGTGGGAGCTGGCCGTGGATGAGCCCGCCAGCTCCTTTGACCCGCTGTTTCTGGCGGAGCTGGCCTTTGGCGAGAGCAGCGATGACAACCGCACCGCCGCCTTCATTCGCTGTGTCTTTTCCGACCACCTCTATTTCAGGTTCAAGGAGGGGAAAATCGTTGCCCACTCCCGTGAACAGGTGGAGCAGCTTCGCCTGCAACAGCAAAAAGAGCAGGCCCGGCAGTCCCTGCTCCAGAATGGCGTTCTGGCCATCAAGGCCCTGATGGGAGACGAACCCCTCGGCCCCGAGTTAAAGGAGATCCTGGATCAATGCTTGCCGGTATTGCACGATTTCTATCTTTTTGGCAGTGAAGCATCGCAGGCCCCCTTGGCTCGAGAGCTGCTCAAAGGCTCGGGTCTGGGGGATCCTCACGCCCCGTTCTATCTGCTGGTCAAGGCTGGTATCTGGGATCGCAATGAGAATATTCCCCTGTTGCGGCAGGAAATCCCCACGGTCTTTTCCCGGGCCGCCCGCCAGCAGGCCGAGGCCATTCTCCAGCGGGGCACCGCCGAACTCTTTGCTGACCCGGGTCGTTTCGATTTCACCACCCTGGCCCCCATAACCATTGATGGCTCCACCACCCTTGATTTTGACGATGCCCTGACGGTGGAAGAGGAGGATGGCAACTATCTGGTCGGCGTTCATATTTCCGATGTGGCCCATTATGTTCAACCCGAAGATCCTCTGTTCCAGGAGGCCCTGGCGCGAGGCACTTCCCTGTATTTCCCGGAAGGGCAGATTCCCATGCTCCCCCGCCACCTGTCCCAGGGAATATGCAGCCTGATTGAGGGCGAGATCCGGGCTACTGTCAGCTTCATGGTTCTTCTCTCTCCTCTGGCCGAGGTCTTGCGGGTGCGGATCAAACCCTCCATCATCAAGGTGGCCCGGCGCCTCTCGTATGACGAGGCAGATCAGCTTATTGCCACGGGTGATGATCGGGAACTGGCCATTCTCAATGATCTGCGGATCAAATTGCGGGCCCGACGACTGGAGGCCGGGGCCCTTCTTCTGCCGTTCCCCGATGTTAATATCACCGTGAACGGCGGCAATACGGTTCAGGTTTTTTTAAGTGAAACGGACACGCCGGCCCGGACTCTGGTCTCGGAGTTGATGATCCTGGCCAATACCGAGGCCGCCAAATTTGTCGCCGACCGGATGGCCCCCGGCCTCTTCCGTTCTCAGGGGCCGCCCCGTAAACGCCTGGTGCATGGCCTCGACAACGACCTTTTCCTCAACAGCCTGCAACGCAAGCAACTGTCTCGCGGCGAACTGCTGACCACCGCCAAGGCCCACAGCGGACTTGGGGTGCAGCAGTACACCACCATCACCTCGCCGATTCGGAGACTGCTGGATCTTCTGATGCAGCACCAGTTACACTCCCTTATCCGGCGGCAGGATCTCTGTTTTAATGAGAAATCCTGCAAGGATTTCATCGCCGTTATCAGCCGCACCCTGGCGGCGGCGAGCGGGGTCAAACAGCAGCGGCATCGCTACTGGCTACTCAAATATCTGGAGGAGAGAAAGGGGAGCAGCCTGAAGGCCCTGGTGCTTGAATCTGGCCCGCGCCGAATTTTTCTTCTGCTCACGGATATCCTTATGGATATAGATCTGCCGGTTCCTTCCGGCCCTCTGCCCGAGCCCGGCGTCATGGTGCAGGTCAACATCGTCAAGGTGGATGCGCTTGATAACAGCGTCCGCTTTGACTGGTAAATCATCTTCCCCGTTCGAACAGGAACGATTTCTCTTCATTTATTCAACGATAAAGGAGTCTCCGTCATGCCTCAAAGACAAACACACACCCCGCTGATGGGCTATCTTTTATGGATCTTCGGGTTTATCGGCGCCCATCGCTTTTATTATGGCCGACCACTGACCGGCACCCTCTACTTTTTTACCCTGGGCCTGCTCGGTATCGGCTGGATCGTTGATCTCTTCCTGATTCCGTCCATGAATCGCGAGGCCGATATCCGTTTTCATGACGGCCCCATTGACTATAACCTGGCCTGGATCCTCCTGACCTTTCTGGGGCTGTTGGGCATCCATCGCCTCTATATGGAAAAATGGCTTTCCGGCATTCTCTACCTTCTGACCGGCGGGCTCTTTGGGATCGGCTATATCTACGATTTCTGGACCCTCAATGATCAGATCAGCCTGATTAATGGCCAAGCCAGCGAATAATTTCACCGAAGGATAGCCGGGGCAGAAACCTCGTTCCCCTGAGCCTGCTGGCCAGGCCGGACGGATTGAAAAAGGCCACACCACTACCAAAGATCAGCAGCACCACCCACCACTATGAGCAGACAGCTTGAACAGGAAGTAGCCAAACGACGAACCTTCGGCATTATCAGCCATCCCGATGCCGGCAAGACCACCCTTACCGAAAAGCTGCTGCTTTTTGGCGGGGCCATCAATCTGGCCGGCGCGGTCAAGTCGCGCAAGGTATCCCGCCATGCCACCAGTGACTGGATGGCCATTGAGCAGGAGCGCGGCATCTCGGTCACCACC
>DYNG01000154.1 GCA_020721165.1 Desulfocapsa sulfexigens | reverse complement strand
CGTTTGATAAAACTGGACAGAAGATCGCCGCTCATGGCCAGTCCGGCCAGGACGGCCCCAAGCCACCAGGAAAGATCCAAGATCGGGGCGACCGCTATCCCCCCCAGCAGGCTGGCAACAATGCCCCGAATCGTCTTGTGTGATCCAAAAATCGGTTGCTGATCGCGCCACAACCTGCCCCCATCAAGAGGCCTGTTCCAGCGGTCTCCGCAGACCAGACTGACAAGAGGGGGAATGGCATTGACCCAGAGAAGAAAGGGGACAAACCACAAAACTGGGGACAAGGAGGTGGACATTGGCTCAATTGTGTGTGAAAAAGGAGTTGTGGTAGAAAACTGTCTGCCTGGAGAGCCTCTTGAATAACGGCTTTTTACTTCCACCTCTGTTTTCTTGATTGAAGAATAAGGAGGGCGCTGAGATGAGTGAAATAATTCCCGAAAATATTCAAAAAGATATAGAGCGGGCCAGCGCCCTGCACCAGCGGGCTACGGCTGATTCTCATAAATGCCGAGAATTTAACGCCTTGATGTCAGACATTCTGGGCCGACTAGAAGATGCCAGATGTTATCGGGCAGCGGATCAAGTGATGACCGTCCTTCTCAACTGCCAGCCTCGGGACGGAGTGCACTGTGATAAATCCTCCATGATTACTGAAAAGATAACCAAAATGGCCCAGAAAAAGGAGCTATGATCCGGCGTGCCCCAGCAATTTCAGCCCCTTGTCAACCATACGGGGCAATATCTGCAAGGAATGCAGCGCCGGCATCCTTAATCGTTCTGCCAACGATACCAGGGAAGGGATGATATAACTGGAAAAAAACGATTTTCCCCGCTCGTTGCTTAAAAACGAAAATGCACCGATAATTTGCAGGTTCCGCTGCAAGGCCAGAAAGTTGTATTCCGTTCTGAACTGTGCCGGATTCACGCAATGGATGCTGCTTATCGCCTGGAGATAGGTCTGCAAAAGCTCCTCCTGCCAAGAAAAAGGAAGGGCAGTGTAAGGATCAATCAGGAGCGAAGCCAGATCATAGCCCAATGGTCCCCTCCGGCCGCCCTGGAAATCAATAAACCGGACCCGCCCATCACAAACCATAATGTTGCGCGACTGGAAATCCCGGTGCAGAAAAAAATGGGCGGCGGCCTGGGCGCCGGTGGAGGCAATATGGGCAAACTCTTCTCCAATCCCGGGTGGCGCCTCCTGATCCAAAAAATCTTGCCAGAACGCCCGCAGAAAATAGTCCGACTCTCTGCTGATCATGAGCGTATAATCATAGAACGGGGTGTCCCAGCACCAGGTATTATCAAAGCCTTCTGCGCCCCTGACCTGCATCAGGGCCAACTGCTGCACCGCCTGGGTGTATAAAGGCAG
Organism: Desulfocapsa sulfexigens; assembly: GCA_020721165.1. Lineage (GTDB taxonomy): Bacteria > Desulfobacterota > Desulfobulbia > Desulfobulbales > Desulfocapsaceae > UBA2270. Next base: position 2,624 of record DYNG01000154.1, on the reverse strand, counting down.
GATCTGCGGACGACAACGAGGCCAGTCCGTTGTTCCTGCCGGATTGCGGTTCTGGGCCACCAGGTCGTGCAATTTGACATCACCAAGATCTTCAAAGAGGAGCAAACCGCTGGCTTCATTCCAACCATACTGGGCTGGCACGGGAATCCCCCGGGCATGAAGATGAGTGCCGATCTGGTGGGCGGCTCGGGCCTCTTGCCAGTCTCTGTCCGTCCTGTTGACCGGCGGAGCAGCCGCCAGACACAGCTTCTCACCGGAATGCCGACTGATCCGCCAGAACTGGCGATTGGAACCATCGCCAGTCAAGGTGGTAATAACCAGTGATTCAGTGGGCGAATTCGCCTCTTGCCTGTCAATAAGTCCGGCAACAGAGAGTAAGGAGACAAGGTCGGGAATATTTTTGTTTCTTTCTTCCGGGGACATAGGGGCATGGTTCCTTGAAATTTTGTTTTTTCCAATCTTTGGGGATATCTTCAATGACAATTCGTCATACCACCGACAGCTTTCGCGCGTCTCTGTTGAATGAGCAGGATTTTACACTTTCCTTTGAACTGGTTCCCGGTCGCGGCTCTGGAGGAAAAAGGCTTGACGCCATCCTCCAGTTTGCGGAAGAGTGTAAAAAGGATGGACGCATTACGGCATTGTCCATCACCGACAACCCCGGAGGTCATCCCGCCCTTGCCCCTACTTCCCTGGGGCTCGACATTCAGGCCCTGGGGCTTGCCCCCCTGATTCATGTCTCTCTTAAAGATAAAAACCGCAATATGGCGGAAAGTCAACTCTTTGAATGTCATCGCCATCATCTTCTCAATCTGCTGGTTCTCAGTGGAGATTATCCCCGATACGGTTTCCATGGCCAGGCCAAGCCGGTCTTTGATCTCGACTCTCCGCAACTGCTGACCCTTATTCACCGTCTGCGCCAGCCTCTGCCCCTGGAAAAAGGGGCACCGGGGTCCCTTATGCCCCTGCCCGCCATGGATTTTATGGCGGGATGCGTGGTCTCCCCTTTCAAAACCACCGAGGCTGAACAACGATTCCAGTATACCAAGCTCCTGACAAAAATCTGGGCAGGAGCAGATTTTATTGTCAGTCAGCTTGGTTTTGATATAAATAAATATCAAGAACTTTTGAACTTCTGCCGAGACAATAGCGTACGACAGCCGGTGCTGGCCAGTGTTTTTATTCCCAGCATAAAGGTGGCGGAGATGATGCATCAGGGACAGGTGCCAGGCATAATCTTTTCTAAGACCTTGCTGCACACGATGCGGGAGGAGGCAAAACACCCTGACCAAGGGGAGGAGGCACGGCTGATACGAGGGGCAAAAATGGTCGCTGTCCTGCAACAGATGGGCTATGCCGGGGTTCATCTGGGTGGCAACAACCTAAGTTTTGTCAAGGTCGCCTTCCTTCTTGACCAGGCGGAATATTTCAGGAAGACCGCTGACCTCCAGGAATTACGCCACGAAGTGGATTTTCCTTTCCCGCAGACCTGGTATATGCGATCACAATCATTGGATTCATTGGCCTCTCGACAACGACCATCACTGCGCTTTCGGATAAACCAGCAGATCCATGACGAGATCTTTACGCCCTCCGGTTTTTTATTCCCGGTTGCCAAAAAAGTCTGCCTGGGAGTTGACCGAAACCGACAGGCCCGACGACTGTTTAGCTGGTGCGAGCAGTTGCTGAAAATCATTTTCTTTCGCTGTCGTTCCTGCGGAGATTGCACGATAACCGAGGCCAACTATCTTTGCCCGCAATCCGGTTGTCCCAAAAAGATGATCAATGGCCCATGCGGCGGCTCTCTGCATGGGTTTTGCGAGGTCTATCCCGGGGAGCGGGTCTGCTTCTGGGTCAGGGTGTATCAGCAGAACCCGGCGGCCCACTTGGACAGCAAGTCGCCTACCCCTCTGCCTCCCAAGGACTGGGCCTTACAGGGGAGCTCATCCTGGATCAACTATTTTACCGAACGGGATCACCACAAGAAAGATGGATAAATGAAAATAGAATGAGACTCTTGCAAAATCAAGATTTTCATCCAAAATCGAGGTGTGAGAAAAATCTTACAGCAGGCATATCATTAATATTCCAATGATAAATTGTTGAGCGTAACAAAGAGATTGGGTAAAAAGACCTTTTTTCAAGGTACCCTGAAGACTGAAGGAAACAACAGACTTCCCAGCAGTCGCTACCTTCGGTCTTCCGGGTTGGGTTGCGGGGTTCATCCGGAATCGCCCGGATGAACCCCATTGGGAGTGAGATTGAGACTGCCAGTTTATTATTTATGACATTTCGTGCATTGATAGCCCTTTTCAACATGTTTTCCATGCAGCTCTTGACTGTTGCTCCATGATTTCAGGCTGTGGCAATCGTTGCACAGGTCACTTTTTATTTTTACCAGACCTGTGGGCTCTTTCCTATGGCAGCTTACGCAGGCCAGCTTCCCGTCTCCACCATTGCTTATCGCATGCTTGTCATGCATGGACTCCCATGTCGCGGTCTTTGCGGAGTGACACAGTGTGCAATTGGCAACCTTTGCCGGCCAGGTGTGATACCCCAGTTTGTTCAGGGGAAGCATCTTGGTCCCGTCAACAGTCTTGCCGGTGGAGGCGTGGCATTCCGTA
>DYNG01000153.1 GCA_020721165.1 Desulfocapsa sulfexigens | reverse complement strand
CTTATGGTCATGACCTCGTTTATCCGCTGCTGCCGGTGCCTCCAGCGGGCGGCTCTGCTCTTTCTATCCGGCGCACTCCTTTTGTTGTTCATATTGTGATTGAGGAATGGCATGACCGTCAACAATCCGCCCCACCTTTTTCTGGCCTTTGGCGCCACTGCCGCTCAGGCCAGACAGCAGGTTTCTCATTTCATGGCCACGACGCAACTGGTTGTGTATCAATCCATCACCATCGAGGATGAAAGCATTTCGTCCGCCCTTCATGTCAACTTCTGGACCGTTATAGAAACCGCGATTGCCGCAAACAGATACTTCTGCCAGGAAGTTCTGCGGGAATTACAGGCAACCGGTGTCGTGAACAGCGAAGATTTGCTGGCCGTTCGTACTGGTTATCCCAGTAAACTTCTGCATATTCTTACGCACATGCTCGACGGATTTTTTGGGATTGATTCGAGATTCTACAATCTGGTTGAAGACAGCCATTGGCTCAGCCCAGATCTGTCTATGGCCATTAAGCAGAATCCAGAAAATTACTGGCTGGTGCCGGTCTGGCATGGGCCAGTCACCAGCTCCCTGTTGCATCGGGGGCAGGTGACAGAAAGGGAGGGGCGGCAATGATGTTGTTTCGTCCTCATAGGCGGCGGCGAAAATTAGATGCAGGGGCGGATATCTTGCCATATTTCAATAAGGGCCTCGGCAGAAATAAATTGTTCCGTATTGTGCCGGATTTTCGGCCATCCCCCAAGGGGACTTCCTGTGGGGCGTATTCGAGGAACGGAAAGAGTTTCATAGCAGGGCTATGAAACTCTTTCCGTGACGAAGAAGATGGCCGAAAAGACAAGCAGGACGGGATGATTTATTTTTGCCGAGGCCCTAAATTCGTGAACGACGAGCAGGCAAGCGGGCAACGATGAACAGCCCAGTAGAGCCAACAAGGAACTTGCTTGATGACAAGGGGCTTGGAAATTACTCATTTACCTGCCGCTGGCACTGGCTTGTTGGTGAAAAGTTTTTCCAGGCGGGATCACTGTATTCAGTGTGGCACTCCAGGCATTGACCTACCTTCAGTATTTTCCGTAATTCCTCGCCATTAAAGGGCCGCAGGTCGGGCCGTGATCCATATTGGAGCTGCTGGCCGTCAATGGTGACAAAGGCGTCAAGGCCCACGGTTTTACCGGCAAACGAGTCAATTCCCTGATCCAGGGGGGTAAATGTCCACTTCCCATTCTTTTCGCTCACCGTTCCTTCGCCGAGTCCCACCACCTTGGTTGATGCATGGCAGTCGGCGCATTGTCGTCCTTTTGCCTGAGTGGTATGGGGATTGATGGCAGCCATGGTGAGACGGTTGAATCCCCCTTCCACCTGACCTTGTTCATCCATCAGGCTGATAATATCCTGACAGCCGGGAGTCACGATCACCACCTCATCTTTCCACACCGCCAGCATTGGTTTCTCGTAGCGGATATAAGAACGGCCCTCCTCCCACATGCCGGGGGTTTCCTTGAGGGTTAATTTGTCGAGGTGGGTCTGGGCTGCATCGCGCTTGGCGTGACAGCCGTAACACTGGGGAACCCAGGTGGAATGACAGGCCTCGCAACTGACCCGCTTATGCCCTGGAAAATCACAAATGCCCTTTTTGGGAGGTTTCACGGGGGGGGTTGTCTTATCCACTCGACTGGTCAATTGGTACTGCCCCTCTTTTTTGCTGATATGAGGCAGGGGGTTGCCTTTGCGGGTGGTGCCCGGAGTCTGGGAATGGCAGGATTCACAGGCAATTTCCACCTGCTGCTCATAATGGGCATAACTCACACCATCCCCCATGATTTCATTCCTGGTATGACAATCAATACAGGCCATGCCTTTCTGATGATGCACATCTTCGGCAATTTCAAGATAGAATCGGGAGCCCGGCAGTTGTTTGGCGCTTAGGCCGCCCTTTTCATAGGGGGTGCCGTAGCCTTCTGATTCAAAGACCCCGGTATAGGAAATACCGATTCGGCCGGAGCGGTTATGGCAACGAATGCAGTTGTCATCCTGGACCTTTTTGATCACCAGAGGATGGACCTTTTTTTTCTCACTTTTGGCAGTATCGTCAAAGCCTACGGCGCCTTTTCGTTCTGCCCCTTCCGGCATGATAAAATGGCAGGCCGAACAGCCGCCCCCCTTTTCGTTGAAGAAATCCGGAGCGCCGGGGAGATCGTTTTTCTGCTTCCAGAGGTGACAGGTGGCGCAGAGTTTCCGGAAATAATCAAGAGCGAGAGAGTTTTCCTGGCTGGCCAGGAGTTTTTCAACGGTGAGATCGGTGTCCTGACTGGCGGATTCTCCCCAGTAAAAAAGCAGGGTGCCGAGAATCCCGCGATTGGTGGCCATCAGGGAGTTTTTGACCTTGGCGACATCGGTGGGGTGACAGCCCTCCACGCCACAGGTTTTCTCCACCACGCGCAGATCGCCAGGGTTGATGACCATGCCGGCGTGCGCCTTGATTTTGTCCAGGGCCAGAGGGTCGCCAAGATGACAGGAGGCGCAGCCAATGACGCGCGGATCATGGGCGGCATCCAGTTTTTCGTCTTTGTGGCAAAAAAGGCACATGTCAATCCGGCCGCTGGTGGTGAGATAGACCCGATCTGCCCTTTTGATCCGCAGTTCCCGAATCAGCAGAAGGGCGGCCACCACCACCATCAGGAGAATGGCAAACTGTTGCCATAAACGAGAGAGTTTCCGGCGGGTTCCTTTTTCAACTGTCATGGTCATAAAAGATATTTCTCGTTGTCGTCAATCATCACCAGCTCTGCAGGTCTTTCAGGAGCAGAGGCTCAGGTATTATTCCGAATATTTCTGCACATTCGGGTATCGTCGTCCGTAACCGAAGGCCTTGCTGGTTACCTTGAGCCCCATGGGGGCCTGTTTTCGTTTAAATTCGTTGATGCGGATCCGGCGCAGGACATCGTCAACCACGGATGGGGCAAATCCGGCCGCAATCAGGGTTTCACGACCGGCGCCCTGTTCCAGGTGCATTTCCAGAATTTGATCAAGGATGGCATAGGGTGGGAGGTCGTCTTGATCGCACTGATTGGCCTTCAGCTCGGCGGTGGGGGCTTTGCTCAGGGTCCGGGCCGGGATTCTCTCCTCAAGGCGATTGATAAAACGGGCCAGCGCATAGACCATCTGCTTGGGCACATCGGAAATAACGGCCAGACCGCCGCTCATGTCGCCATAGAGGGTGCAGTAGCCGACAGCCAGTTCGCTTTTATTGCCGGTTGACAACAGGAGATGGCCAAACTTGTTGGAAAGGGCCATGAGCAGGGTTCCTCGGATGCGGGCCTGGAGATTTTGTTCGGCAAGGTCTTCTGCCAGGCCGTGGAAGAGGGGCCGCAAGGAGTCCTGAAAGGCGGAGAACAGGGGGCTGATGGGGATAGTGGTGAAAGAACAGCCCAGGTTTTGGGCCAGCGCCTGGGCATCTTCCAGGGAATCGGTGGAGCTGTAGGGAGAGGGCAGAGCAACTCCCAGCACATTTTCGACCCCCAGGGCATCGGCGGCAATGGTGGCGGTCAGGGCGGAATCAATGCCGCCGGACAGCCCCAGTACCACCGAGTGAAAGCCGCTTTTTCGCACATAATCGCGAACCCCCATGACCAGGGCCGCATAGATGGTGGCGGCTGGATCTTCCAGAGATTCAGGGCGGGCGATGACGGTGTTGCCTGGGCTGCGGCCCCAGTCATCGGTATCCACCACCACCATATCCGGTGTAAAACTGGCCGCCAGGGCGATAATCTCGCCTTGCCTGCTCATGGCCAGACTGCCGCCATCAAAGAGTAGGGAGTCCTGCCCCCCCACCTGATTGGCGAAGAGCAAAGGAACCTGATAGCGGGAGCAGAGGGCGCGGAAGATGGCATGGCGAGTGGCGGCTTTGCCCTGCTGAAAGGGAGAGGCCGAGATATTGATCAGACAGTCAATCGGTTGTTGGCGCTGGGCGCTGGCGGCAATAAGGGCGGCTA
>DYNG01000006.1 GCA_020721165.1 Desulfocapsa sulfexigens | reverse complement strand
TGACCTCCCCCCGGCGTTCCTGGCAGAAATCCACATCAAAATCAGGCATGGATTTACGCTCGATATTGAGGAATCTCTCAAAGAGCAGGCCATAGGGAATGGGATCAATGTTGGTGATCCGCATACAGTAGGCGGCCAGACTGCCTGCGCCTGAGCCCCGGCCCGGCCCCACCGGAATCCCCTGATCCTTGGCCCAGTTGATGAAATCGGCCACGATCAGAAAATAGCCGGGAAAACCCATGGTGTTGATCACTTCGATCTCATGGGCCAGCCGTTTTTTATATTGTTCTTCAAGGGCTGGCGAGAGGGCGCCGGCCTTGCGCATGGCCTTAAAGCGCTCTTTCAGCCCCTCGTGGCAGGCCTCAGCAAATGTGGTTTCGAGCGTTTCCCCCTCAGCCACGGGAAAAATGGGGAAATAGTAGGTGTCGGTTTCAATCTCGAGGTTACAGCGGTCGGCGATGGCCACGGTGGTGGCGATGGCTTCGGGGGACTGGTGAAAGAGGGCCTTCATCTCCTGGGGAGATTTAAAATAGAACTGATCGGAGGAGAACTTGAAGCGCTTGGCATCATTGAGGGTGTTGTTCATCTGGATGCAGAGGAGGATTTCATGGGCATGGGCATCCTCTTTATTCAGATAGTGGCAATCGTTGGTGGCAACCGTCGGGATGCCCAGCTCGGCGGCCAACTGCTTCAGGCCGATATTAACCGGTGTCTGTTCGGGAATCCCGTTTTCCTGGAGTTCAAAATAGAGGCGGTCGCCAAATATTTCCAGAAACTCCAGAGCCTTGGCCCGAGCGCCGGCCATATCGTTGTGGGCGATCAACCAGGGAATCTGACCATGCAGGCAGGCAGTGAGAGCAATGAGGCCCTCATTGTGGGCGGTCAGGGTGGCCAGGTCAATGCGGGGTTTGCGGTAAAAACCGGCAAACTGGGCAATCCCGCAGAGTTTCATCAGGTTTTTATAACCAGCCAGGTTCATGGCCAGCAGAACAAGATGAAATCCCTTTTCCTTATCCCCCAGATTGCCCGGAGTCATGTAAAATTCGCAGCCGATAATCGGTTTAATACCGGCCTTTTTGGCTTGCAGGTAAAAATCCAGGGCCCCGTACATCGCCCCGTGATCGGTGACCGCCACGCTGTCCATCCCGTAATCCTTGCATTTTTCGAGCAGATCCGGGATGCGGATGGCGCCATCCAGCAGACTGTACTGGGAATGGACATGCAGATGCACAAATCCGGCTGATGCGGGAGTGGTGGCGGTGTTGGGGGCATTGGCCAATGTGCTTACTGGTGTGCTGGCAGCGGTCATGGCGTCACGATCTTGAGCAATTAGACTTGTCCCGGTGCGGCCGCAATGGCTTCGTCGCACCAGACCCATTATTTAACATATCGCATAAAAAAAGTTGCAATGCAAGTTGTCGAAAATGGGAATTATTCATGGAAAAAAATAAAAAAAATCTGGCCTATGCGCCAGGACGACTGCTAAAAAAAAACGCCAAAAGATAATTTTTCTTTTACTCTTTTAACCCCTTGGTATTTTCGAGATGGGCATTCTTCAGATTGATTTTGGTGGTGGTGGCGCCGGTAAAGTCAGCTTTGAGCAGATTGGTATCCGACAAATCGGCCTCGGTGAGATTAGCGCCTTTGAGGATGGCTCCGGGCAAATTGGCGCCCTTCAAATTGGCGCCCTTGAGCTGGGCCCCTTCCAGATTGGCCCGGCGCAGGTTGGCGCCACTCAGATCGGCCCCATTGAGATTGGCCCCCTTGAGGTTGGCGCCAACCAGATCGGCCTGGCGGAGATCGCTTTTTTCCAGATTGCAGTTGGGACACTCCTTGGCCATGGATTTTACGGTGTGCTCCATCTCGGCGCTGGCCGTTTCGTTCATGGCAGAATCGGCGTTATCGGCGGCTTGGGCCGGATCCTGGGGGGCAGCCGGGGCAGAGCCAGTGGTCAAGGATTGGCGTAAATAGACTTCTTTTTTGTCAGGAGCAGGGGCGGGCGCTGGAGCGGCGGCGGGGGCGGCGGCTTGGGCATCTTGACCACCGGCCAGAGTCTGGCGCATAAAGACAGTTTTTTTCGAGCTTGCCGCTGTCTTGTATAGATGGGCGGAGTCACCGCTGAAGGCAGTGGCAGCGAAGGCCCGGGCTCCATTGTCATGAAAAAGGGTATAGGAATTTTTCTTGCCCTCCGGATAGACGGAATAACACTTCATATCACCGTAAAACCAGACGGAATATTTCAGACAGAGCTGATTGTCACCATTGATGTCCCATTTGCCCTGATCTTTATCATCGGCGGTGGAAGATTCGCCTCGGGCGACAAGGCCTCCGTCTGGTTGAAAATAGGTAAACGAATTAAAGTTAAACTCCTCTAAATGCAGGGTGTTGCCAGAGACGAGATCAAACACCTGTTGGGCGGTGAGAGGGATGGCTCCTTTCTCGGCCAACTGATTCTGGGTGACCGGCGCACAGGCTGCAAGGGTCAGGGGTAAGGAAAAGAGTAAAAAAAGATAACGAGATGACATGGCGGTTCTCCTTGGAAAAACGAATGGTAACAGTGCTGTGAAACGACAATTTAAAAAAAACGATACACTACCATAAGCAGATATGATTTGCACATTATATGGAAACTCTTCTCATATTTTTCTGGATAGGGGGCTTAAAAGAGACGGCCATCGCGGCTGTGTGACACGATAAGTTGGCGAAACATCTCCACAATGCCTCGGGCCAGCAGGGTTATGGCGTGGGGGGTAATGTTATGGCTGGCAGAACGGTCAAGGAGGATATTAAGCTGGGAGGAAAATCCCTCCTCGGCTCGCCAGTAATTGATACAGAAAGGGACTTTGGGCAGGGGCAGGATGGAGAGGGAGAAGTCGGCTCCACCAGCGCTCATCCGCGACTGGGCGCCAAAGAGGGAAAAAAGTTCCATGATCAGATCTTCATGGGAATCAAACAGTTGTTGCAGAGGCGTTTCACAACGATGGTGAAAATAGTAGGTCCATTGCCCGGCGCCCGGCAGATCGGCAAAAGGAATCCAATCCTGACCCGGCTCCTGGCCCTCGCATTTAAGAAGATAGTGGAGCAGGGGGACGAGCAGCCAATGGTTGACATGGCAGGAGGAGCGCAGTTTGCCCTGCTGGTCAATGAAAAAATCCCGGCCCAGACAGGGAACCGCCAACTCCCCATTGTTCAGGGTGGCCCCAATCTTTGCGGCAATGCGGGAGAAATCAAGCGAGGCGACTTCCTGTTGCAATCTCCTGATCTCTTGTCCGTAGTCGTCCTCTTTGTCCTGTTTCTCAAATGTTCCGGTCTTGAGTTGTTGGCGGATGGTTTCTGACAGATGCGGACAGGAGGTTAAATCCCTTTTTCCCTGAAACACCGAGGCGGCAAAGGCCATGCAGGTTGGTAGTCCGCATTGGCCGCAGTTCGTGCCGGGAAGGAGGGCATAGATGGCCAGCGGGTTCTTGAGGGTGTCGGGCTGGAGGGTTAAAGACATGCAAATCGTTCTCTGGGCAATGGTGAGTTTTCCGTTCTTGTCTTCATGGCAGGCTGGCGATGATTTCTTTGCTCAGGCGTGTCAAACCAAGGCTTAGGGCTGTCACTAGACTCTCGTAGCTGTTGTCAGCAACGGCAAGGTGCAACTTGGTTGAGTGACTGGTGAGAATGGTCTTTTTTTCCAGATCAATGATTGTCCAGCGCGCCTCAATGGCGGCGGCGCTCGCATCTGTTCCTTCAAAATGGAGGATGTCAATGGCAATCCTTTTTCCCTGCGCCTGAGGAGCGCTGAGCGGATAGGGAAGGACAGCAAGGGATGGACGCAGCCGGCTCATTTCCGCAATCAGGACGATGCTGATCATTTCCGAGAGATCTCCGGCCCATTGGTGATCGGCGGCGGTATGAATGATCGTCGCTCCCTGCCGCTGGACAATTCGTGATTGATCAAGATAGTCAGTCAGGGTAACTGGCCCGACCACCAGAAACTCCGTTGCGCGCTGAGAAGGCGGAGCCGAGAGAGTTGATACGGGCGCAGTATCGGCTTGTTCTACTGCCGATGCCAGGATATAGCGATGTACCGGTTGCCCCTGGAAACAGCCGCTGGTTATGACCAGTAACGACAGGGCGGACAGCAGGGTGGCAAGCCCCGAGGTGACAACAGACGGATATGAAAAACTGTTTTTTCTGTTCATTGAGATGAATCCTCCGAGGGGCGTTCATTGCCAAAAAAGAACATCTGTGGATTGCGATCCAGCGTTTCGGTGAAGGAGCGCAAGGCCTTGGCCGCCTTGCCCATTTCACTCACGCCTTCCGTAAGGTGGAAATAGAACGGTGATTCCATGGCAAAAGAGTGGTTGATATCGCTCATAAAAACATCGGTGGCCCGCATGGCCAGACTGGTATCGCGGGCCATGCCTTCGACACTGCTGAGCAGGGGCTCAATTTTACTGTCAAGGTGACCAACCATCTGCGTGCCACTGTCTGAAAAACGGCCGATTTTATCAAAGTTGACATCCAGTTTGGTCAGCAACGGGCCTATATCCTCGTCAACCTTGGCCAGGATGGAACGAAGGCTATCCAGGCTGGCAAAGAAGATGGCGAGCTCTTTTTTGGATGTTTCTGAACTTAAAGCCTGTTCCAGGGTGACACTCATCTTTTCCAGGGCGTCCAGAGTGTTGGAAAATTTGACCGCCAGTTCCTGAAAATTCAACGATTGCATGGCCTTGCTCATCTGTTGCAGTTCCGATGGGACGGTGGGGATCTCCAGATATTTTCCATCCTGGTCATGGTAGATCGCCTCCTTGTTTTCGTGAAAGGAGAGATCAATATAGAGCTTGCCGGTGAGAAGGCTCTGCGATTTGAGGGTGGCCCGCAACCCTCGCTGGAACATGGCTTTGAGAAAGGTATTGACGGTAATGTCGGCTTGATTGACGCTGCTTTTAATTTGAATCATCTTGTCGGGCATCAGGCTGATCAGCACCGGGACAATGATCTGATAGGTGTCGGCATTGATGCTCACCTTGATCTCCTTGACCTCGCCAATGGTGATGCCCCGGTAGGCGACTGGCGCCCCCACATTGAGACCCTGGAGCGAGCCTTCAAAATAGACAATGGCGGTGTTTTTTCTGCTGAACATCTTCCCCCCTCCGAAAAGGACAATACCAGCGACAAAAAGGGCAAAAGAGAGAATGACAAAAATGCCGATGCGGGTGGGGCTTGCTTTTTTACTCATGGAGCGAAACTCCTTGGGGAATCGGGGGGGACGAATTTATGGTGTTACCTAAACAAAAACTGCCGCCTCGGGTCAGAAACTCTTTGACCTTGGGGTTGGAGCTGGTGGCCAGCATGGTGTGCGGCGGGCCGTGGGCAATCATGCTATGGCTGTCGGCATCAAGAAAGATGGCGTTGCTGGCAATGGCAAAAATGGAGGGCAGCTCATGGGTGACTATAACGATGGTGGCGCCCAGGCTGTCGCGCAGTTCCAGGATCAGCTCGTCAAGGAGGCGGGCGCTGATGGGGTCCAGTCCGGCTGAGGGCTCATCAAAAAAGAGAATCTCGGGATCAAGGGCCATGGCTCGGGCCAATCCGGCCCGTTTTTTCATACCGCCGCTGATTTCAGAGGGATAGAAATGGTCAAAACCTCCCAGGCCCACCAACTGCAGTTTCATGGAGACAATTTCATCGATCTCGGTGGTTGCCAGGGTGGTATGTTGACTCAGGGGCAGGGCAATGTTTTCTGCCAGGGTCATCGAACTGAACAGCGCTCCGCTCTGGTAGAGAATTCCGCAGCGCCGTAAAATCTGGTTGCGCTCCCCTTCCGAGACGGCCCAGAAATTGGTGTCGTGAAAATAAACGGTCCCGGAGGCTGGCGCCTTCAGACCGATGAGGTGTCGTAAGAGGGTGGATTTGCCGCAACCGGAATCACCCATGATCACAAAAATATCGCCTTGATGAATGGTGAAATTCAAGTCCCGTTGCAGGACAAAAGAGTCGTAGGCCATTGTCAGGTTGGCGACGGTTATCAGGGCCGGAGTGGTCATTATATCTTCATAATTTTGAAAATAACGGTCATCAGCGCATCGGAGACGACAATAAAGACAATGGCCGTCACCACCGCCGAGGTCGCTGCCGTTCCTACCGCTGAGGCGCTGCGGCCACACTGCATGCCTCGGAGGCACCCGGAAAAGGCAATGAGATAGCCAAAAATAACCGCCTTGAACAGGCCCACCCCAAAATGGCGCAGATTCACGGCATTGATGGTTTGATTATAGTATTCGACCATACTGATATCAAGGGTCATGGCCATCAGGAAACCGCCGGCAATGCCGATCAGATCGGCCCATAAGGCCAGCAGGGGCATCATGATAAGCAGGGAGGTGAGGCGGGGAAGAACCAGGAAATCTATCGGGTCAATGCCCATGGTCTGCAGGGCGTCAATCTCTTCGTTCACCTGCATGGTGCCCAGTTGGGCGGCAAAAGCGGCGCCGGTTCGTCCGCCCATGATGATGGCGGCCATCATTGCCCCCATTTCCCGGGTCATGCCCAGGGCCACCAGATTGGCGATATAGATTTCCGCTCCGAATAGTTGCAACTGTACTGCCCCGACAAAGGCCAGAATCACCCCGATCAACACCGCGATCAGGGAAACAATGGGCAGGGCGGCGGGCCCGCATTCTTCCAGAAAATAGAGGAAATCAGAGCGCAGAAACTGGGCCTTGCCGGTCAGGAAACGGAGATAACTCAGGGTGATAAGACCGGTAAACGAGAACAGTCCGTGGCAATCGTGCAGAAGGTGTAATGATTTGCCGCCGATAATGGCAAAAAAAGAGGGCGCCGCTGCTTCCGGTCGGATCTGCCTGCCCTCGGGAGAAGCTGAGGCCAGCGCCAATAATCGTTGCATGCCGGCGGGCAGTCCACGATCCGAGAAGGCGATTCCCCGTTGGGTCGCCCAGGCGCGAATATCCCGCACCAGAAGAAGCAGACGGGAATCCCACTCCTGCAGGGCATCGGTATTGATCTCCAGGGAGGTGTGGCTGGCGGGTCTGGTCAAAACGGCGGCAAGAAGCTGGGTGATTTCGGTCAATGAGGGAAAGGCGTTACCAATACTCCAGTACCCTTGAAGGCGCAGGCAAAGTACCGGCCCATTCTGTTCAAGATGAACGGTTCCGGATCTGGGATTGGTGAAAGGAGGAAATTGTTCTGAGCTCATGAATCCCCGAGGTCTTGAGGGCCGTTGAGAAATTCGTTTTATTTTTGAACGACGGCTTCTTGTGATACCTTCACTGGCTGCATCATTTTTCCTCTCTCTTAATCCGCCGCCGCACAATGCCCAGGCCTCTTGCCTGGAGACAGGATATCGCGCAAGGGTGAAGCGACAGGAGATACAGGAAGAATTCTTTTCTTTACCAAAAATTACCCCTTTCTGGCCAACTCTATTCGTATGAAATTCAGGGGTCGTGCATATCCGCATGGGAGAGAGAGCTTGGAGGTGGTGAGGTATGTTGAGAATATGTATGAGAGGACGGCATGATAAGTGAATAGATGAGTATTTCTGGCTCCTGGTTATGGTGTTCCACCGATTGTGAGCAATGGAGAGGGAAAAATGACAGATTGTGGGGAATAATACCAAGAACTAAGGGATATTTTTTTTTGACAGAAGAGTTGTAAATAGCATAGGATATGAAAAGGGAATACACGAATACTTCAGATGAGGCATTTTTTGAAAAATTAAGAGGGAAATATGCCAGAAAAACGAAAATTCCTGTCTGCTGTTCGCTTCGTTGGTCTTTTTGCCGGGATCATGACCATCACCCTCCTGCTGGTGATCATGCCTGAGTATCTGCGGGCTGAGACGAAAGCTGAGTCTGATACACTTCGTTTGGGGATATTTCCCTACAAGTCTCCCAAATCTCTCATTGAGTTATATCATCCCCTGGCCACCCGCCTGGAAAAACGGTTGGGGAAAAAGATCCAGATGGTCTCATCGTCGGATGCAAGCCTTTATGTTGAGCAGGTAACTCGTGGTGGTTACGATATTATCATTCTTCCGCCCACGGTCTACCTTAAGGTGCGGGGAATTGGGTTCAATGTCATCGCCCGGGGAACTCCCGGGTTTTATGGGTGCGTGATCGTTCGTAAGGGTAGCGGCATAACCAGCGTTTCCCAGTTGCAAGGGAAGAAGATTGTGGCGACCGGTAATTATTCCTCGGCGTATATCGCCCTTGAAAATCATCTTGCTGAGCAAGGAGTCGTCGCCGATCACAAGACAGGTTTTCAGTTTGTCGGTAAGGCAGACACCATTGTGTATGGGGTCTTATCCAAAAAATATGAGGCGGGTGTGGTTCGTCTGGACACCCTGGATTCACCAGCGATGAGCGATATTCGCGATCAATTCACCGTTCTTCTCCGCTCCTCTGAAATTCCCCAGTATCCTATTGCCGTCAAATCCAATGTGGATGAGAAGACCGTCGCCGCCATTCGCCAGACATTTACCGATCTGTCTCCTGCTGTCCCTGCTGAGTCACAGATTTTGCAGAGTTTACAGATCGAAAAAATAGTCGCCGCAAACGATGCGGATTATCAGGAATTTTATGAATTGATCAAGGACTCCAGTTATTTTCATCAGCCTTGAAGATGATGGAAGTGAGGAGCGAACCAGCGACCTGCTTCAATGACAGTCTATCGCAATCTTTTACTGAGAGGAGGACAATATGAGAACCCAGCGAATTTGCCCCATTACGGCTCGGCACCTGTGGAGAATGGGGCTGCTCTCTTTTTTGGTGTTTTTCCTGATTTCGCCAGATCCCGTTGCTGAAGCCGCCAGCGATGCATCTTCAGCAAGTCCAGAAACCATCCGTTTTGGCATATTCCCCTATAAATCGCCAAAATCCCTTATTGAAATGTATGCGCCGTTGGCAGCACGAATAGAGCAAAAATTAGGCAAAAAGATCCAACTGGTGTCAGCTCCGGATGCGAACAGTTTTTTTGAACAGGTCAAGAGCGGCGGCTATGATATTGTTGTTCCTTCGATAACCATGTATCACAAATTGCGACCGTCTGGCTATAAGGTCATCGCCCGGGGAACGCCTGGTTTTTATGGCGGCGTGATTGTCCGTCAAGACAGCCCTGTACAGTCCGTTGCCGATTTGAAGGGAAAAACCATTGTCGCCCTGGGCGAATACGGCATTGTCTTCGTGGTTGTTCAGCCGCAGCTTGCCGCTGAGGGGCTGAACCTCGCTACTGATGCCCATATGCAGTTCAGCGGCAAGATTGACACCAATGTTTATGGGGTTGTCTCCCGAAAATATGATGCAGGCATTCTGCCCCTCAATGTTCTTGACCTGCCCGCCTTCCAGAGTGTTCGCGATCAGCTTCGCGTCGTTTTTCGTACTCCGCAGATTCCCCAGCTTCCCTTTGTGGTCAGGGACGGTATGGATGAGAAGTCTCTTGCCGTTATTCGTCAGGAACTCCTCTCTTTGTCTCCTGCCGTCCCGGAAGACCGGACTATTCTCGACAGCATGCAGGTGGAGAAAATTGTTACGGCCACCGATGCCGATTATCAAGGAATTTACGATATCATCAAAGATTCCGATTATTTCAAGAAACCATGACTACTATCCGCCTGCGCACCCTGATAATCGTCTTCAGCGCCTTGATTCCCCTTCTGTTGACGGTGGCCCTCATTACTCTCTACACCTATCGTTTTAAAGAGTATGCCATTAATAATCTTATTATTCATGGTAAGGCGATCACCGCCAATATTGTTTTTTCCGTGGCTGATGATCTTTTTACTGAGAATTACGCTCCCCTTCAGGATTTTGTACAAGGGATTATTCAGGATGATATTGACGATATCCAGATCAGCGATGTCCACTGGAATATTGTGGCCTCCTCTGATATGAGCATGCTGGGAACGACCATGACCCGGGAAAAGAAAGAAGATTGCCTGTATCGGGGAATCGAGCATAGTGTCTGTGTGCACATTGACAAAAAAAATGGGGAGTTGGTGCTGTCATCCCCCATTGTTGTTGGTTCCCTGGAGTTGGGGAATACCCGGGTAACCTTGTCCATGTGGTATTTTCTTTCTCATTTGCAGAAAATGCAGAGGAACGGAGTGGTCATTGGTTTGGGCTTCTGGTTGCTGGCTGTTGCCATTGGCTTTTGGTTGTCACGGGTGTTGATGAGGCCGGTCCACAATTTTATGGTCGCGACGGAGGGAATCAGTCAGGGAAATCTTAATGTTACGATCCCGAAAAAAAGCAGAATCTTTGAATTTAACAGCTTCGGTCAGGCCTTGGAGACCATGGCCAGGGGCATCGCCAGCCGTGAGAAAGAGGTAATGGAATCGGAGAAAAAATTCCGTCATCTCTTTGAACGCGCCATTGAAGGGATTTTTGTCACCAATGGTCAGGGCAGAATGCTGGATGTGAATCCCTCCTTTGTCAGGATTATGGGCGCCCAGTCTCGTGAAGTTCTGCTGAGCCAGAATCTGTTTGCCAATGTTTTTGAGAATGAAGAGACGATGCTTGATTTTCAACAAAAAATGGATGAACGGGGATTTGTTCAGGATTATGAAGTGGCTCTGATCAAAAGCGACAGCCATACGGTGGTCGTCTCCCTGACCTGTCATGTGGTGTACGATGAGCTTGGGAATCTGGTGCAGTATGAAGGGTTGATCCGCGATATTACCGCCCAGAAAAATGCCGAACAGCAAATAGTGCGGATGCGGAATTATCTCAATAATATCATTGAGTCCATGCCCTCCATGCTCATCGCCGTTGATGGTAAGGGGAAGGTCACGCAATGGAACGGGGCGGCCCACCGGCTGACGGGGCTTGATCCAGATGCGGCTATTGGCCGAGATCTCTTTGATATTGCGCCATGGTTTCAAAAATATGCCAGGCATATCGTGGGCATTCGTCAGCGACAAACCCCCATTACCCTTTATCGGGAGCAACTGACCCTCGATTCCGGGCATTTTTATGATATCACCTTCTTTCCCCTGGTTGCCAATGGGGTTGAGGGTCTGGCCATTCGTCTTGATGATATTACCGAGTTGGATCGCAAAGAACAGCAGCTTCGCCAGGCCCAGAAGATGGAGTCAGTCGGGACCCTGGCCGGCGGATTGGCCCATGATTTTAACAATGTTCTGACCGCTATTCTGGGTAATCTTTCCCTCCTTCAGTACCGGTTACGGGGGAATAAAGAGGTGACGGCTGCCGATACCCTTGATTATCTGCAACGAATGCAGGATGCGGGACAGCGGGCCGTGGATATGGTGCGGCAACTGTTGACCCTGTCCCGTCGTCATCAAATTGAGTTGGTCCCGGTGGACTTGAATCTCACCATCAAACATGTTCGTAAATTAGGTGAGAGTACCTTCGACAAATCGGTGCGGGTAGTGTTATGTCCCGCCGAGGTGCCGGCCATGGTGATGGCCGATACCACCGAGATGGAACAGGTGACGCTCAATCTCTGTATCAACGGCATTCATGCGATGACCATCATGCGGGACAAGGAGGTGTGGGGCGGCACATTGACCATTGCCATTGATAAGGTGGAAGCCGACCCACTCTTTAAGAATAATCATCCCGAGGCGCTTGGTTCTTTCTATTGGAAACTGTCGGTGACGGATACCGGTATTGGCATGGATCCCCATATTTGTGCCCAGATATTTGATCCTTTCTTTACCACCAAAGGGCAGGGCAAAGGAACTGGGCTGGGGCTGGCCATGGTTTATAGTATTGTCAAGCAGCAGCAAGGTTTTATTGATGTCTATTCGGAACAAGGCAATGGGACAACCATCAGTGTCTATCTGCCGGTTCTGGAGCGTGAAGAAGGCCCAGCATCAGTCAGTGTGGCGGCTCTTGCCCAGATCACCCGGGGGAGTGGGCTAATACTGGTGGTGGATGATGACGAGCTGGTGCGGAACATGGCCATAAATATTCTGGAAACGGTGGGATATACAGTGCTGAGCGCCGAAGACGGAGCCATAGGTGTGGAAAAATACCGCCAACGACACACCGACATAAAAGCGGTTCTGCTGGATATGGCCATGCCGGTCATGTCTGGACGGGAGGCATTTCTGGAAATGCAAAAAATCAATCCCGCCGTCAAGGTACTGCTGGCCTCCGGCTTCCGAAAAGATGAAAGGGTTGAGGAGATTCTTGGTCTGGGTGTCAAGGATTTTTTACAGAAACCCTATACGATTGCCACTCTGGCCGTGGCCATCAAAAAGGTGATAGAGTCGTGACAAACAGTGCCCCTGAATCGTCTCTGGTTTTCAACTGCTCTGTCTTTCCTGATCTCCGGCTTGATCCACTGGGGAATCTCTCCCCTCTGGTGTTGTCGGTTATTGTTCACTGATGAATCCCGAAGATGAAGCCAATCCCCTCTGTGATGATCTTTTTCGTGACCTGGTTGGTGTCGGCGCTGCCTTTTTATTCTTCAGCCTTGGCGGCCCGAGAACTGGTCTTCATTCCCTTGCCCCTTGAAAACCAGGAAACAACACTCGCAGCCCATACCCCATTGATCCGATATCTTGAGCAAGAAATGGGTGTATCCATCAGGATTCACTATGAAAAGGAGTATGAACAGATTTTGCGCCTGTTCAAAGCAGGAAAAGCCGATCTGGTACAACTGGGGCCGTTGCCCTTTGCCACCTTACGAAAAGAAACAGATTCCGTCCGGCCCCTGGCCATTATCAATGAAAGCGATGGCAAACCCTACTATACCTGCTCACTGGTGACCAGTTTTGACGGGCCAACGACAGTGTCTGCCATCTCTCGCCCCCTGGCCCTCTCCCAGAAACTTTCCACCTGCGCCTCGTTTGCGGCCTCCTTGATATTCAAAAATCAGTACCAGGAGATCGAACAGGTGGGTTTCAGCTACCTTGGCAATCATGAAAAGGTTGCTTTGGCCGTAATCAGAGGCGAATTTGCCGCCGGAATCGTCAAGACCCAAGTCGCAAAAAAATACCGCCATCTCACCCTGGCCATATTGGAGGAAACGCCCGCTTTGCCTGGATTCATGATTGCCGGCAATCAGGCGACGATGAGCGAGCAGCAGCTTGGGCAACTGGAGCAGATCCTGCTGCAGGCGCCGGCGGAGACACGATCATCCTGGATTGTCGGCAAAGAAGGATTTTCCGCCTATTCTATCCAGGATTTTACTCTTTTTATTGATGGCGGCAGATAATAAACTCTATCCCTTTTGAGTAAAAACATGCTTGTGCGCCTGTTCTCGGTTGTTATGGTTGCCTTTCTGGTCTGGTTTGGCGGATTCTCGTACCTGCGACACAGAGTCAATGGCATGGAGACAACGCATCTTTCCGCCCAGACCAACGCCCTGCAGATGGTGTGGCAGACCATTGTCGGCTCCTACGCAACCAGTATGGAAGCGTATTGTGATATCTATATTCAACAGGAGCCGGTCTTTGATCTGTTGCGGAAGGCCAGGCAATACAGGGAACAGGGGGATGAAACGAATCTTGCGATCGTGCGGGTCCAGTTATATCGGCTGCTCTATCCCGTATATCAGCGATTACAGCGGCGGTATGTCCGGCAACTTCATTTTCATACCCAGGACAATATCTCCTTCCTTCGTTTTCATGCCCCGCATCGTTCCGGGGATTCTGTTGAGGACAGCCGGCCCTCGGTGGTCATGGCCAATCGTGACCACCGTATCGTGCAAGGCTTTGAAACCGGCCGGGTTCTTTCCGGTTTTCGCAATGTTTTTCCTCTGATTTCGCAAGGAGAAGAACTGGGCAGTGTGGAATTCAGCCAGCCCTTTGCAGCGCTGCGTCGGCAATTGTCGGAGATGGATCAGACCCGAGACTACAAGATGTTTTTTTATGCCCCGCTTCTTCTTCCCAAACTTTTTCCTGAACAGAAAAAGTTGTACACCCCTTCAAAATTCAGCCCCGACTGGCTGGTTGAAGACGCACGGCGTGAGTTGCTCGATTCCCCTCCCGATATCTCTCCGGCGGCGCAGACCATTTGTGACCTTCTGGCCAAATCCTCTGCTTTTACACAGGCCCTGGCCGTCAGGAAGGCATGCTCAATTGTTATCAAAACTCCGGATGAATTCTGGCGGGTGACCCTCTTGCCGATCATTGATGTGGAAGGATTTCCCTCGGCGTTAATGCTGTCCTTTGCCCCTGATCCGCAAGTCAAGGCATTCCACCGGAATTATTTCTGGAATGTGTTCTGGTTATCGCTCATGGTGATGATTGGGGCCGGGATTTCGTTTCAATTTCTTCAGAAAAAGAGGGCATTGCAAGAAAAGAAGCAGCGCCTGCAATTAATTACCAATACCATGAGCGATGGTTTACTGGTGATAGACAAGAGTGGCGATATCTCTTTCGTTAATCGCGCCGGTACGGAAATAATGGGCTATGCACTTTCTGAAATGTTAGGGCAGAGGGCCCATGATTTTCTCCATCCTCATGAAGAGGAGCAGGGTGAAGCGCTGCCCTGCCCCCTCTGCAAACTGCTCAAAGACGGGAACTCGGGGCTTGATTTTCATGGCGAAGATGAGTTTGTCCGTAAGGATGGCAGCCATTTTGTGACCGAGGTGAATGCCTCGCGAATGATACAGGAGAGAAAGCATGTCGGCCTGGTCCTGATTTTTCGGGATATTACCGAGCGAAAACAGATCGAGGACGAGCTGAATCAACTCTCTCACACCGATCCTCTGACCAATATCTTTAATCGTCGCTATTTTATGAATGTTTTGACAATGGAGGCGGAGCGGGTGCGCCGTTATGGAGCCCCGTTGTCGTTGATGATCTGCGATATTGACCATTTCAAGCGAGTCAATGACACATTAGGCCATCTTGTCGGGGATCGAGTATTGCAACAAGTGGTGGCGACCATTGAGCAGAGAATTCGCTCGACCGATATCTTTGCCCGTTGGGGTGGGGAAGAGTTTGTGCTCATGCTTCCCCATACCATGCTGGCTGATGCCGTGAAGAAGGTGGAGGAATTGCGGGCGGCGATTTCCCAGACAGATTTCGGTGAGGCTGGGACAGTCACGGCCAGTTTCGGGGTCACGCCTTTTCGGGGAGAAGACAGCATAGACAGTATGGTCAGTCGGGCCGACAACTTGCTCTATCTGGCAAAGGCAGAAGGTCGGAACTGTGTGCGCAGTTCGGAGTAGAAATAGGGCGGTGCGCCTGTTACCGATTCACCGGCGCAAAGAGTTTCGTCCCTGAAACTGAAACGGCGAACGCAGTTTTTTTAGGGCCTCGGCAGAAATAAATTGTTCCGTATTGCGCCGGATTTTCGGTCATCTTC
>DYNG01000152.1 GCA_020721165.1 Desulfocapsa sulfexigens | reverse complement strand
CGCCAGAATCATGGACAGGCAGGCGATGGGCATGGCGGTCAACAATCGTTTCATGGGTCCTCCTTCTGAAGGGGTGATGGAACGGGGCTTTCTGTGAGTTATAGAAAACAAAATTGCCCGGGTGTTTTGCCAGATCAAATCTCGGCAAAATGTTTATTTTATGGCATTGGCGCAAGCTCCGCATCATTTTACATAATGCGAAAAAAATCAACTATTTTATTAAGTCGAACAAAGATAATGACCTCGCAAAAAGTCGAAAAATAAAAAAACGACTCGGGTGACTGACTGAAATCACGAGAGCCGTTTTCAAGGTAAGGCCTGTTTCCAGACTTTTGGCAAAATCATCAGGTTTTGATCAATGGCCAGATACGAGGACGGGGCATTCCCAGCCTGATATCAGGCTTGATTGTCAGAGACGCAGGAGATATGACAATCATCCCTGACCCAGATTTCAGATAATTTTCATGATGGAAATTATCTGGCTCTTTTGTGATGTCAGCATGTCAAGCCTGACCCCGTTTTTCCTTGGTAAATTCTGTTATAACCATGCTGCTGAAGATGGCGGTGTAGAGTTTTTATGGGAAATTTCAGTACGGTTAATAACCGTCTCTTTGCTACTATTCTTGAATTCCAGGGACGGTTTTTACCATCCGCCACCGCCACCACCGCCACTGCTACTGCTACTGCTTCCGCCGCCGGAAGAACTCCCTCCGCTCGAACTGCCTGGTGAAGAGACACCGGCCCCGACCGCTGCCGCTGCTGCCGCCCAGGAACCACTGGCTCCAGCCCCGCCAAATGATCCCCCACCGCCAGTCCAGCTTGATCCGCTGGTGCTGTTGCCTGAAAATGATCCCGACGACGATGGACTGTTTTCTGTGGCAACGCTGGTAGTTGTCTTGCTGTACGAACGAAACCAGGAATCCACATTGGATCCCAAACCGAAGGCAATGATATAGGGGAACCAGTCGTCGGAGAGACGGGGAGTACGCGAACGAAGTTGTTTCATAAAGTAGCTGCGGGCGGAAAGCAATTTCTTGCGTACAGCAATCTTTTCCGGTTCCTCGTCAATACGAAGTGCGTCGAGTATCAAGTTGAATATTGCGAGATTCCAGATAACCGCCGCAATGAGCGCCGGAAACCGGAAAAGATAATCAGAAGCTTCCAGGAGATAATGGATCGTAGGAATGATGAGCGGGAGTGCAAAAGCGACAACAAAGGCAAAGCGCAGGGGCAAATTATCGATTGCCCGACAATGAAAACGGGCGGCAATAATGGCCAGACCCAACGAACAGACCCCGAAGAAAGCTTCCGTAGAGGCAAGGGCGCCATCATTATCGCTACCCCAGACGCCGGTCAGCACCAGCAATACAAAAGCAACCGGCATGACAATCATATCAACCTTCCAGTTCACCGGACTGGTCTTTACTGTCCATTTGGCTAAATTGCTGAGATGTTGCTCGATTGGTTTTTCAATAATTGCCGCGAGATCAAGACCTTTGTTTTTATATTGCTCCTTGATGGCATTGGTGTCGGTGTTAACCCTGCCGTTAAAAAACAGTTTGTTGATCACGCTGCCGTGATAACCGCTTATGCTTTTACGATCTACAAGCAATTGCATTGTCATTACTGGTTTACGCAGGAAACGGGGTTGAATGCCGGTTTTGATCTTTTTCTCATGTTCGAGCGTGGCCAGGATTGCAGCGATTTCTGCAGCTCCTGTTTTTCCATCCCAGGCAGCGCCGATGACTTCCGGCGGCATTGAAAAAACAGTCTTGTTAAGCCATTGTTCATCAATTTCTTCAAGAGGGGTGAGATTGCCGATGCGTCCCGCTTTGCGTTCCAGGTCAAGAAATCGAAGAAGGATTGCCACCAGTCCAGCAGCCAGCAGGACGAATATTCCGTATCCAATCCATGGAGAAATCAGGACGATAACACTTGTCGGGGGCGCAGTGCCGTGATGTTGCAGGTCGCCGCGAACGATAGTACTTCTTCCGGGTTCAAGGTTGTCCTCGTTGATGGTCATTGGCGACTGGATTCCACTCCACACGGGGTCGAGGGTAAAATGCAGTGTGAAGTGCTTAATATCGCCTTGCCTGTCGGGAAAAACAAAGTCGTGACCCAATTTGAAATGGTTGTTCCGTCCGCGCAGAATACCGTTTAAGGTATAACGGATACGATAGGTGAGTTCAGTATTCTCAAACTCGGGGTCTGTAGGCAGGCGGCTGCGCCAGCGAAGTTTTGAGTCTTTAAGCAGGTCAAAATGATCGACGGCGGTAAGGTTTCCACGGGTGAGCGGAATAATTTTCGACCCGTCGATACGGTCGACCCCTTCGAGGTTCAGTGCCTGACCGGCTCGAATATTGAATTGCCGTTCGCCCCCATTCCAGTCGCCGTTAAAGATATAGGTTTGGGTCTCAGAGACATGGAGAATACCGTTTTTGTCGAGTTGGGCATCGACTGTGATTGCGGGCCAGTAGAGCGATTTTGATTGTGCGGTTGCGGCTGTAAGGACCAAGGCAAGAAATAAAAACAGACGATAAAACATAGGCAACACCTTGGTGATAGAAAAGTAAAAAAAGGTTGGCGGTCAGGCATGACAACTTGGCATTATGGCTTCCTGACATTTATAACAAACACAGAAGCATTGGCAACAGAATTTGATGGCAGCGCAAAAGTCGAAAACTCACAAAACCGTCCTTGTAACTTGCTGAAATTAGGAGAGAGTCTTGCACGAAATCGCATTCCTTTTGATTTTTTTACGAAACCATCAGATGTTGGCCTCACACTGTGCATTTCCAGCCTGATATCATGCTTGACTGAATCCTTTCACTCATCATCCACCGGCACCCCCCAGATCTCGCGGGCATATTGCTTGATTGTGCGGTCAGTGGAAAATTTTCCCATGTGGGCGACATTGAGAATGGACGACCGCGTCCAGCTTTGTACATCCAGAAAAGTTTCGTTGACCCGCTCCTGACAGGCAAAATAGGATTCACAATCGAGCAGCAGCAGATAGGGATCATGATTATCAAGCAGGCTCTCCACCAGAGGCCGGAACAACTCCTGATCGCCGCCACTGAAAGAGCCATTCCTCAGGCTGTCTATCACCCCCCTGATGTCTCCATTCTCCTCATAAATGGTCTGCGGATGACGGCTGACATGGAGTTTCTCAAACTCGGCCTCTTCAGCGGTCATGCCAAAGATAAAGATATTCTCCTTGCCGACCTCTTCCAGGATCTCAATATTCGCCCCATCCAAGGTGCCAATGGTAAGGGCGCCATTGAGAGCAAACTTCATGTTGCCGGTGCCGGAGGCCTCGGTTCCAGCCGTGGAAATCTGTTCCGAAAGATCCGCCGCCGGCATGATGATCTCAGCCTGGGAGACATTATAATTGGGCAGAAAAACCACCCGTAACCGTTGGCCGATGCGCGGATCATTGTTCACCACCTCGGCAATGGAAGTGATCAGCTTGATCACCAGTTTGGCCTTCCAGTAGCTGGGAGCGGCCTTGCCGGCAAAGATCACCGTGCGGGGAGCCAATTCCAAATCAGGCCGTCGCAGGATCTGGTGATACAGATAAATCACATGCAGACAGTTCAACAACTGCCGCTTGTACTCATGAATGCGCTTGACCTGGATGTCAAACATCGAATCAGGGTTGACCGCCACCCCGCATTTTTTCTGGATCAAGGCCGTCAACTGCTCCTTTTTGATCCGTTTCACCGTCCGCCAAGCCCCCTGGAACTCAGGGTCATCGGCCCATTGCTCCAGACCTCGTAATTGATCAAGATGAGTGATCCATTCCACCCCGATCTTGCTGCTGATGAGTTCCGCCAGTTGCGGATTGGCCTTGAGCAGCCAACGCCTGGGGGTGATGCCATTGGTTTTGGAATTGAAGCGGCCTGGAAAAAATTGATGAAACGATCTGAAAGTTCGCTCTTTGAGCAGACGGGTATGCAGCTTGGCCACCCCGTTGACCGAATGACTGCCGACAATGGCCAGAT
>DYNG01000151.1:2666-4004 GCA_020721165.1 Desulfocapsa sulfexigens | reverse complement strand
GCCTTTAGTTCCGGAGCCAGGGCAACAGCGGTGCTTATCATGGCTGCTGGCCTGTAATCTATCACCCATTTTGCCATCTGGGCGAAACCGAGGGGATCGCCGGTTATAAACAGAGGGGCAGTATCACTGAAGAACCTCCGGGCCATCGCCCTTTCCCAGACCCGTTCATGCAGATTGACCTTTGCAAACCCGGCCTGGTTCCAGACTGAAAATACATTGGCAAAGGTTACTGTGCTTACCTGGCAGCCAACATTCAAACAGGCCGTAACCTGATCTGAAAATTCAGGCCGAATACCGTACTGCTCAAGTATAAACCGGTATCGAGGATGGTACTGGGCCATTGCACGGGGATGATGGGGTATCTGGATTGCATGGGCCGTAACCCCTGATGTGTCATAGACTATCAGGCGGGAGAGATCGGCATCAAGCGGTACTATATCCTCAAGGCGCATGGTGATATCGGCACGGCAGGTTGTGGGAATGAAGGCCCAGTCGCGGCGTATATCAAAACCTTCCTGGAGATTACTCTGGAAAAGGGGGACTGAAGGCCTTTGGCCCTTTATCCATTCAACGATGTTTTGAGGCGGCTCGGCTCCAAACCGTGGCGGTTCATCCCTTAAAGCAGCGTAAAATGATTCCACATAAGGAAGGTCATCACTGCGCAGACGGTCGCCAACTTCGTAATTCCAGGCCGGGGCATCAGGATGATCCAGAAGCGCACGGAGCCTGCGGTAACCTCCTGCGGTTATCATCGGATTACGGGCCATACGCTCCCGTGGTATATCAGGTTCTCTGGTCATAAAGCTACTCCCTGCCCACCTTGGCGGCAGCCTCCGCCGCCTCCTTGCGCCGCATCTCCTCGCGCAACTGCCTTGCCCGTTTCTGCTGTTCCTGCGTGGCCTTTATGAGGCGCACCCGCTCAACGCTGTCAAGGGTCTTCAGCCGATCCTCCGCGCTGTTTTCACTCTCTCCGGCAGGACGCAGATCCAGAGCCGCCAGGCAAAGCCTTGCCAGCTCCTCCCGCCGGTCGGGGTCTTTCACAAACTGATCGGCAGCAACCAGTTCGGCAAGCTTGTCCAGCCCCCTGCCGAGCCATTTTATGCCCGGTTCCGCAAACTGCTGCCTGTTGCAGAACCATTCGTCGCTCAACAGCCATCCAGCCACCGCCACAAGCTTGAGCCAGTTGCGACGGGCAGGGGCCGCGCCGTTGAAATCCGCAATAAGGGCAGGGTTCGGCCATTTCCCCCCAAGGTCAAAGAGAATGTCGTAAACCAGGGCAGGTGTATGCAGCCCTGCAGAGTTGCCAATCCTGGGCTCTGCCAGAAACTCCGGCGGACA
>DYNG01000151.1:0-2566 GCA_020721165.1 Desulfocapsa sulfexigens | reverse complement strand
TTTCTCCGTACCTGGCCTTTGCAAACGCCGCCGCAAAGGCCACCATCTCCTCCTGGTTCTTCACCGTGTAGACATTCCATCCTATTGACTCAAGCCGCGCAACAGGTTCTTGAAAGTACTTCCTTTCGATCTGCAGCACAAAGGTGGCGCCGCCTCCGGCCATGGCCGCAGCCTGCTCCGCAATCTGCCAACCATCCTTCAGATCACCCAGCATGCTGAAAATATCCGAATCGCTCACCACCAGCAGGTGTGTGGGCCTCGGAAGCTTCGAGCCATCAACAATAGTATCCTTCAGACGCTGTATGCCGAATGCGTAGCCTGTGCCCAGATAGTCGGTCAGGACAGAGAGTATCCGCTTCTCTTCCCTCAAGAATCCGTCTGTCTGGGTGAAGCTGCCCGGCTCGCCGGAGAGACAGGCCATCACCCTGGCCCCAGTGCGAAGGGCTGAAATGGTTATCACTGTGGCTGCCAGCACCGGGTAGGACAGATTGTAGGCAGGGTTGCCCATGGATCCGGAGCAGTCAATTCCTATGTAGAGATCCAGAGGGAGTCTCTGGGGGGAACTGCCGGGGCTTTCCCCCACCAGACGCCTGACCGTGGTCACTCCCGGTATTACCTGCGGGCTTCTGGCCAGCGATTCAGACCAGTCAAGCTCCTGCAGCGGCATGCTGCTCTCCCAGCTGTCCAGCCCCTCGGGCTGCGGATCCGTTGCCTTGGGGGATATCCTCCGGGGGAACTTTATCAGGTGCGGCACAGCCAGTTCACGGTAGTACCTTATGATGATATCCTTCTCTGTTACCTTCTCCCCCAGGCTCTCCATCAGCTCCTTATAGGCTGTGGGCTCCCGGTAACGGTTCTTCCTGCCCCCCTTTTCCTCCCTGCCTCCGCCAAGACCCGGGGCGTTCTCCGTCTCCCCTTCATCTCCCCCCATGCCGGTGATAGCAGGATCTTCTGATGGATGTACAGCGCCGTCCTGCTCTTCATCCTCAATCCCCGCCATGCCGTCAGGGATCTCATCCCCCTGCCCCACCCCTGCGGCATCCATCCAGGGTGGCATGGAGATCAGAAGCGAAAGCCCCTTTGGCATATCCAGCAGGTACGGCAGCAGCAGGGCGGCAAACCTGCCAGCGCCTGCCAGCCAGTTTTTCGAATATACCCGGATCACCCGGCTGCCCAGGCCGGCATCAAACTCTATCTTCTCTGTAACCCCGGCGGTAAGGCTCTTGCGCGGCAGACTCCAGAGTATCTCGTAGATACGCATGTACAGTATCCAGATATCGCTCCCCTTATCCTGCCTGAGCGCCCTGTAGACCTCATCCATCTTGAGTTCGGACTCCCTCTTCAGACGGTCGTTTATGAGCAGGTCTGTGTAGAGGTTTGAGACCATCGGGGCGTACTGCTCGCATGTGGGGAGTCCGGCCCTGACCCTTGCCATAAGGCGGGCGTTATCCCGCAGATCTGCAGGGGCAAGAAGATGGTGACCAATCTCGTGGGCAAGGATCTCCCTTGCATACTGCTCAAGCTTCAGATCCCGCACCTGGCGGATGCTTATAACCACGGCATGGTCATTGAGCCGTATCATGGCAAATGAGCCTGTGAGCTGCTCTGACCTCTCCTCCTTTTCGGTGAGGCACCAGCGTGGTTCGGAAAGCCTGGTGAAACGGCTCCAGCAGTCAAGGGCATCCTGCCACTGGCTGCGCCACCTCTGCATAATGGTCTCAAGGGAGTTGGCAGCCATCAGCCCTGCTCCGTTACCATGGGGGCCACCATGTAGATGCTGTGGCTGTGCGGGAGGGTGACAGCAAGGGTTGAGGCTGTGGAGGCAAAGCTGCTGTAGCCTGCCAGTGGGGGGATCTGCAGACTGATGGAGCCGCAGGTTACTGTTCCGGAACTGTCTATGGAGAACCCGGCATACCCCTTGCCCGATGCCATCGCCTCCCCCTGAATACGCCGCAGGGAGAGGCCGAAGCAGTCACCCCAGACAGAAAAGCTCCCTTCTCCGTCGTATGCGATGATCCTGTTTCCTTCCCCGGCAACAAGCGGAGGCTCAATGAACTGCCCGCCAAGCCCCCTGAAACGCCCAAGCCTGCCCACAACCAGAAGCCTTGCCGTTGCCTTTTTTCCTGCCAGATGGGGCGGATGCCACGGGTTGGACAGCGCCTTTTCAAGGATATCCGGCGGCGGCTGAATATCCTCCGGCGCTATCCCCATGCAGAGGAATTTCAGGCTGTCCGGCAGCCCTTTCCATCTCTCAAGGGCGCTTTCCCGAAAATGGGGGAGCCCTGCCTTCCATGCCAGCACCAGGGAGGCGTCAAGCAGATGCTCAACCGTGGTGATGGAAGGGGATATGCTGTGCAGCCTCCTGATCCAGCGCTGCCCGACTCCCGGATCCTCCTGCCCCATATTAACCGCAATGTTGGAAAGGGCTCCGGCCACCTGCCCGGGGTTAAGGGCCAGAAGCGGCGCCAGCACCGGCAGAAGATGCTCCCAAAGGGCCTGCACCAGAGGCCCCCTGCTCCGTGGGCCGAGATACCCCTGGGAGAAGAGGGTGAGCGACACCTCGAAA
>DYNG01000150.1 GCA_020721165.1 Desulfocapsa sulfexigens | reverse complement strand
CCGAGATCCCCTTGGTCGTCCCCGAGGTCAATCCTCACGCCATTGCCCAGTACCGCCAGCGAGGCATCATTGCCAACCCCAACTGCTCCACCATCCAGATGCTGGTCGCCCTCAAACCGATTTATGACACCGTGGGCATCAAGCGATTGGTCATTTCCACCTATCAGGCCGTTTCTGGAACCGGAGCCAAGGCCATTGATGAGCTGAAATCCCAGATTCAGGCCTACGCCGCCGGGCAAAAAATGGAGCACAGTGTCTATCCCCACCAGATCGCCTTTAACTGTCTGCCCCAGATTGACAGCTTCCTGGAGAACGGCTACACCAAGGAAGAGATGAAA
Organism: Desulfocapsa sulfexigens; assembly: GCA_020721165.1. Classification (GTDB taxonomy): domain Bacteria; phylum Desulfobacterota; class Desulfobulbia; order Desulfobulbales; family Desulfocapsaceae; genus UBA2270. The sequence goes on along the minus strand of DYNG01000150.1, from coordinate 3,695 downwards.
ATGGTCAATGAGACCCGAAAAATATTCGAAGATGAGACCATCGGCGTAACCGCCACCACCGTGCGGGTGCCGGTCTTTTACGGCCATTCCGAATCGGTCAACATCGAAACCAGAAAGAAAATCAGCGTCGCCGAAGTCAAGCAACTGTTGGCCAAGGCCCCGGGCGTCCAGTTGGTGGATGAGCCCACTCTTTCTCAATACCCAATGGCCATTGACTGCGAGGGCCGCTTTGAAACCCTGGTCGGTCGCATCCGTGAAGACGAATCCATCGCCAATGGCATCAACATGTGGGTGGTTTCCGACAACATTCTCAAGGGCGCCGCCCTCAATGCTGTACAGATTGCCGAAGTCTTTGTGGAAAAATATATCTCCTCACCCCGATGAAGGAAAAAAGGGCTTTCTCAGGAAAATTCTTTTGTAAAAACAAGGAATTTTCCTGGAAGAGATTCAATCAGACACGACCTTGAGAATCATCAGCGGCTATGCCCGGGGACGAAAGCTCAAATCCCCGCCCACCACCGACAAGGCCATTCGTCCCACCTCGGATCGAGCGCGGGAGGCCCTGTTCAGCATTCTTGGCCGTCGAATTCCCGGATCCGTGACCCTTGATCTCTTTGCCGGCACCGGGGCCTTCGGTCTGGAGGCCTTGAGTCGGGGGGCCAGAAGCGCCTGTTTCGTGGATTTTTTTCCCCAGGCCCTCACCCTTATCCGTCACAATATCCAGGTCTGCATGGACGCCTTTACTCATCATCAAACCAGCGCCCAGAATCAGCAATCTGTTACCGGAGGAGACGGTGAGGTCGTTATGGCCCCGACAACCCTGCTCGTCAAGCACGATTTGCGCCGGGGGTTGCCTCATTTCCCCGAGACGACGCCATTTGCCGCCGGTTTTGACCTGATTTTTCTGGATCCGCCCTATTCACAAGGGCTTGCTCTCGCCACCCTGCAAACCCTGGCTGGCTGCGGTCTGCTGCAGCCACATTCGCTAGTCGTGGTTGAAGAGCGGGCCAAAGAAACTTTGCCCAGTCAGGTCGGCGCTCTTACCCTGACTGACCGTCGCAGTTACGGCGAGGCCGGTTTTTGGTTCTATCAACCCTCAACAGACCAATGTTCCCCCTGAATATGCCGTCAGCGACCAATCCGCCCAGCATTGCTATCTATCCCGGCACCTTCGATCCCATCACCAACGGGCATATAGACCTGATCCACCGGGCCCTCAATCTTTTTGATCGGGTCATCATTGCCATTGCCGTCAATCCCGGCAAGTCTCCGCTCTTCCCCCTCACTGACCGCATGACCATGATTCAGCAGTGTTTTCCCGATGAGGCTCGCATTGAGGTGGCCGCAGTCAGCGGTCTGCTGGTGAATTTTGCCGTGGTACGGGGCGCCCGGGCCATCATCCGCGGCCTGCGCGCTGTTTCTGACTTTGATTACGAGTTCCAGTTGGCGCTGATGAATCGCAAACTGGAAAGGGAGGTGGATACCGTCTTTCTCATGCCCGCCTTCCGCTGGATTTATATCAGCTCCTCCATTATCAAAGAGGCGGCCCGGCATGGCGGGGATGTGAGCGAACTGGTGCCTGGCCCCGTCAACCAGAGGCTCAAAGAGGCCTTTGCCGCCCAGGCTGTCAATCCTGAAAAATAATCGGTCTCCCTTCGTGCCATGCCAGCCATGAACCACCATCATTCCCTGCCAGCCAATAGCAAACGACGGATCTTCCTGGGCCTGGGTCTGCTCGCCTTCTGTTACCCCCTGCTGCGATTCATCGGCTTCAAACTCCCCAGCCAGCCCCGCTTGTTCGAGGTCAAAAAAAAACTGACCAACGGTGCCTTCCATCTGGAACCCGACTTCATTCTCTTTGCAGGGGAAAATGGCCCCTGGGCGTTGTCAAGAAAATGCACCCACCTGGGCTGCAAGCTCAACTACCGGGAAAAAGAACGACTGCTCGAATGCCCCTGCCATCAATCCCGCTTCAATGTTCAGGGAGAGGTGCTGGCCGGTCCGGCCAAAAGAAATCTTCCCCGCTTCAAGGTGGAAAAACTCAACGACGACAGCGGGTATCTTGTAACCATCTAAATGAAAACCCCTCTTTTCCAAGCAGCGGGCCGTCTCGTCCTGAACGGTATGACAGAAAAAATTCGACTCATCAAATGGGGCGAATGGAGCCTGATCGCTCTTTTTTTATCTGTGCTTTCCGGAATGGTAGTGGGTTTGCAGTATAATCCGGCCACCCCGCTCTATTCCGCCAGCGCCCTTGACCTCCTCGTTCCTTTCGGCGATTCCTTCCGAGCCCTGCACTTTTACTCCAGCCAGTTTTTTTTCCTCTTTGCCACTGTTCATCTGTGGGCGACCCTGGATATCAGCGCCACCTGGCGCCGATGGACATGGATTCGCCTGACCTCCACCCTGCCGGTCATCCTGCTTCTCCTCTTTACCGGCTATGTCCTGCGCGGTGACAGCACCGGCGCCTCCGCCGGGCTGATTGCCGAAAACATCATCAAGGCCATACCCCTCCTCGGTGATCCGTTCAACAGCCTTCTCTTTTCCATCAGTGATGACGGGATGCAGCGGGTATTCATCAATCATGTCATCGGCCTGGGCCTGGTCTTTGGCCTTCTGGCCTGGGAGCACCTCCGCCGCTACCGCACCTCTTTCCGTCAGCATCCCCTGTTGACGGCGGCGCTTCTTCTGCTCTGCATTCTGCCAACCGCCCCCTTTGAACAGGAACAACTGGGCGTCTTCCATATTGCCGGCCCCTGGTTTTTCCTTGGTCTCCAGGAACTGCTCAAATATTTCCCTCCTCTGCTGGCCGGCATCCTCTACCCCGGCAGTTTTATATGCGCCCTGTTTTTTCTGCAGAAAAGCAACCCCGCTTATCCGAAAACGCGGTTATTCGTCCAAGGATGGCTGATTGTCTATGCCATCCTCAGCCTGATCGCCATCTCCCCATTTGCCAACTGATCACGCCCATTTTTGGGCCTCATTTCTCTTCATCATCACGCCAGAAAAGATACGGGTCGTGGAAACAAAAAAGGCCCTGCTTCATTCACGAAGCAGGGCCTTTGCGCTGTGCCCAAAATTCTTCCGAAAACACTCAGCCAAGGGCCGTGGCCAGAGACTTCTCCATCTTGTCGTTGATGATCCCGCCGATATGCTCGTTGGTCCAGATGGCATCTTTACGAACCGCTTTGGTGGCGTTGCCAAAGGCGATCCGCACCTTCTGATCGGAGACGGCGGCCAGGGCCTTGTCAATCCTGGCCTTCAACTCCTCATTGGTCAGGCCTTCGGCCTGACCAATGGGGCCAAGCTCCTTGATCTGCTGCGTAAATCTGGTGATCAACTGGACAAAGCGGGGAGCCTCGGCGGCTGAGGCCCATTGCAGGCTGTACCGTTCCTCACGGATTCCCACCTCTTTCAGGACTTTTTTCACCAGCGCATCCACGCCCATTGCATCATAATTACCAACCTGGTAATGGCATTCGCCCAGTTGTCAGCCGCCGCTGAAGATGCCATCGGCCCCCTCCGCCAAGGCCCGCAGGACAAAGGAAGGATCAATTCGTCCGGTACACATCACCCGCACCGTGCGCATACTGGGGGGATACTGAAACCGTGAGACGCCGGCGGCATCAGCGGCGGCATAGCAACACCAGTTACATAAAAAACCAAGGATTTTAGGCTGAAAGTCCTGATCCGAC
>DYNG01000149.1 GCA_020721165.1 Desulfocapsa sulfexigens | reverse complement strand
AGGGCCGCAGCACGCCGCCGACAAAGGGATGGGCGTGAATAGGACTGGCAAGAAAAAAACCGGATGACAAATATCCTTGATTGGGTCTCTTTAAGCCTGGTTCCCGGGCTGGGCGCAATCGGCATACAACGGCTGGTGGAGAGCTTTGGCGCTCCGCACAATGTCTTTCGGGCCTCGGCCCAAGAGCGAAGCCAGATTGCCGGCCTGCGGGCAGAGGCCATCACCAGCCTGGCAAACCCCACGGAACTGCGAAAAAACGGGGAGCTCGAACTGGAACGACTGGCCAGATTCGGAGCCAGGGCCATCTCCTGCGACGATCCAGAATACCCGCCTCTGTTACGACAGGTCAACGCCCCCCCGCCCGTTCTCTATCTCCTTGGCAACCCTGACCTGCTGCAACCATGCGGCATTGCCATCGTTGGTTCACGGGCCGCTACCCATTATGGCCGCCGCATAGCCTCTTCCCTGGCCCGCGATTTGACACGACAGGGGGTGGTGGTGGTTTCCGGCATGGCTCTGGGCATTGACACCGAGGCCCATGCCGGGGCGCTCTCCGCAGCCGGAGGCACCATCGCTGTTTGTGGTTGCGGCCTGGATCTGATCTATCCGCCGCAGAACCGCAAGCTCCATCAACAGATTCGGGAATGCGGGCTTCTACTGACCGAATATCCCCTGGGAACCCGCCCGGACGCCTTCCGCTTTCCCGCTCGCAATCGGATTATTGCCGGCATGAGTTACGGGGTGGTCATCGTTGAAGCCGCCCAGAAATCAGGCTCTCTGATTACCGCCGGGATGGCCCTGGAAGAAGGAAGAGAGGTCTTTGCCGTTCCGGGCCAGATAGACTCCTGCAAAAGCGCGGGTACGCATTGGCTCCTGCAACAGGGGGCCAGGCTCATCACCTCCGCTGCCGATATTATCGAGGAGCTGCCATCCTGCCAGAAGTCAGAACAGAGTCCCACCGCCACCACTGAGGCGGCTCAAGAAACCTCCTCCCTTGCCCCCTCCATACTGGCCCTGCTCAAGTTCATCGAGCCCTACCCCATGAAACGGGACACCCTTATCGCCCTTTCTGCCCGCCCCGCCGGGCGGGTCGCTGAGGCCCTGCTCCTTCTTGAACTGGAAGGTCTGATAGAAATGCTGCCAGGCGATGAGTTGCGAAGGATTAGTGAAAAGGGTATATAAGAGACCTTGAAAAATGAAAATTTTCGTCCCAACTCAAGGCCCCAATAATGATGATATTGACAGGGCATATCACCCGTAACCTCTGCCCACACAGGAAAGCCATGCAGGAAATTCAATTCGCCCCCTCCATCTTATCGGCTGATTTTTCTCGACTGGGCGAGGAAATCCGAGCCGTTGATCAGGCCGGGGCCGAAATCATTCATATAGATGTGATGGATGGCCATTTTGTCCCCAATATCACCATCGGCCCCCTGGTGGTCAAGGCGGTGCGGAAGATCACCAGCAGAATCCTCGATGTCCATTTGATGATTGCCGAGGCTGACCGCTATCTGGAGGCCTTTGCCGAGGCCGGGGCCGACTGGATTACCGTTCATGTCGAGGCCTGTCCGCATCTCCATCGCACCGTTGCCCGGATTCGTGAACTGGGAAAAAAGGCCGGGGTGGTGCTCAATCCGGCCACCCCTTTGGACAGTCTTGACTTCATCCTTGAAGAGATTGATCTGGTCATGCTCATGAGCGTCAATCCCGGTTTTGGCGGACAATCCTTTATTCCATCCACTCTGCGTAAAATCAATCTGCTGAAACAACGCATTGATCAACTCCAGTTGGGGGTCGGCATCGAAATTGATGGCGGCATCAGCCCGGCGACCATTACCCAGGTCGCCGAGGCCGGGGCCAATATTTTCGTGGCAGGCTCCGCTATTTATGGCCAGACAGATTATCGGGCCGTGATCAGCGAGATGCGTCAATGCGCTGAAACCGGAAAAATGAAAAGGCAATAATCCCCAACCCACCGCATCGTTATTAGAGGTGAACAATGGACCGATGGCAGGCCTTTACCGAAGTTCCAGCATATCCACGACTTAGGAAACTGGCGCAGCGGCCCTTTGATCTTACCCAACCGCACTCCTTGACCCCCCAGCGCATTGCCCGCTACCGCTGTTCAGCCGCCGGTTTTGATCTCCTCTACGCAACCCAGCGGATAGATGATGAGGCGCTCGACGGGCTGCAACAGATGGCCGCTCAGTGCCGATTGCTGGAACAATTTCGGCAGATGCGCAGCGGGACCGTCATGAATCGTATCGAGGGATTCCCCTCCGAGGAACGACAGGTTCTGCATACCGCCTGCCGCGATCTCTTCAGCGGCCACCCCTCTGCCCCCTTGGCCACCGCTCAAGAGGCCGCTGAACTTGAGCGCCTGCGTCTTTTTTTGGAGCAATTGCAGCAGGGCCAGATCACCAATGCCGCCGGCCAGCCTTTTGACACGATGATCCAGGTGGGCATTGGCGGCTCTGACCTTGGCCCCCGTTCGGTCTATGAGGCCCTGCAGGCCTACCGGCTGGCTGGTCGCAACGCCTTTTTTCTCTCCAATGTTGACCCTGATGATGCCGCTGCCACCTTGCGCAAGGTGAATCTGGCCACAACCCTGGTCAATATCGTCTCCAAGAGTGGGACCACCCTGGAAACCCTGACCAACGAAACCCTTGTCCGCCAGGCCCTGGCCGCCCAGGGCCTCGATCCCGCCCGCCATTGCCTGGCCGTCACCGGCCAGGGCAGTCCCCTGGAAAATCCGGCCCGCTATCTCCGTTCATTCTCCATGTTTGACTCCATCGGGGGCCGCTACAGCGCCAGCTCCATGGTGGGGGCGGTCATGCTCGGTTTTTCCCTGGGGATGGAGAATTTAATGGATTTCCTGGCCGGCGCCGCCGCCATGGATACCGCCGCCGAAGAACCGGAACTGCGGCAAAACATCCCCCTGATGTTGGCCCTGCTGGGTATCTGGAACCACTCTTTTCTCGGCTATCCGACCCTGGCTGTCCTGCCTTACAGTCAGGCCTTGCACCGTTTTCCCGCCCACCTGCAGCAGTGTGACATGGAATCCAACGGCAAGTCCATTTCCCGCTATGGGGAGCCGGTGCCGACCAAGACCGGCCCCGTTCTCTGGGGCGAACCCGGCACCAATGGACAGCACGCCTTTTATCAACTGCTCCACCAGGGCACCGAAATCGTCCCGGTGGAATTTATCGGCTTCCGCCACAACCAGTACAACCAGGATCTGGTCGTGGCAGGCACGACCTCCCAGCAAAAGCTCATGGCCAACCTGCTCGCCCAGGCCCTGGCCCTGGCAGTCGGTCAGGACAATGCCAACCCCAATAAAAGATTCCCCGGCAATCGTCCCAGCCTTCTCCTTCTGGCAGACCGCTTAACCCCGGCCACCATGGGGGCCCTGCTGGCCCTCTATGAGGCCAAAATCGCCTTTCAGGGATTTTGCTGGAATATCAACTCGTTTGACCAGGAAGGCGTCCAGCTGGGCAAGGTTCTGGCCAACCGTTTCCTCTCGCTCATGCAGGGTGAACAAGACCTGGACGAACGACAGACCTCTGTGGAATATGCCCTGCTGAAGCAGGCTGCCGTGATCTAACGGTCTCGGTTCAGCGGAAACTGGCCACCCTGGCCACCGTCACCACCCGAACCTGGGCCGCGCCGGCCGCCATCAGGGCCTTGCTGCACTCGATGACGGTCGTGCCGGTGGTAAAGACATCATCCACCAAAAAGATGCGGCGCCCCTGGATCTGGTCAGGTTCTGAAACCTGAAAGGCGGAATGAAGATTCTTCCGGCGGGCAGCGCCATCCAGAGTGGTCTGGGGAACGGTGTCCCGGACACGCACCAGGGTATCCACCAGCAAGGCCTTGCCAGCAGTGGGAAAAATGACGCGGGCCAAGAGCAGTGACTGATTCAGCCCCCGTTTTTTCAGACGACGAGGAAACAGAGGCACCGGCACGACCCGATCCTCGTCGGGCCGGAACTCCCTTTCGATCCGGGTCGCCGCAGGAGCAAGCATTTGTGCCACCA
>DYNG01000148.1 GCA_020721165.1 Desulfocapsa sulfexigens | reverse complement strand
AAAAGCCAACCCTGAGCTGGAGTGATTGTGATGTTAGTTGTAACTGCCATAGTTTTGTCTCCTTTGTTTTGGTTGCATCTGTTAGGAACAAGCTACTGCTTGTGCTAGAAGCCATAAGGCTTCATTCTTTAGGTTGATTGTGGTTTCTAGTAGTTGCGCAGGATCTGGTTGAGAATTTGAACATGCACTCTCCGCCCTGTGAAAACATACACCCATCACAAAGCTCTATAGCACCAGAGGTTCCTAGTGTAGTGTGTGCAATGTGTTCATCTTTCTCGGTCTTAGGCAGTTTAGTATTTTTAACTTCTGCATCAGTTTTTGCCAAGTCAAACAAAACCCCTTCCAGCGTAGATATCACCCCTTTGACCACGGCCTGTTGAGGTACCGGCATCCAAGGGGTAATGTTCTCCAGCATGTTAACGGCTATCGCCACTTTAGCATACCGGACACTGACAATCCTCCCGCCATTATTGTGCATCATCGGTAGCATATATCTCTTGATTCCATGAAGTTGTCGTGGTGGTTGTGTCGCCTGTAAAGTTCACAATACCATCTCCAGCATTCTCAATGCTCACATCCTTACTAGATGAATAGCTACTATTACCAGCATTGGCCGTAATGTCACTCAAGGCTGCACCAGCAGCAGCTATCCCTCCAACGAGCTTAACAGCCTCAACTGCTCCTCCACCTATCTTCTGTAGTGATTCATTCCGTGACTTAACATCAGCAATCAAAACATCATTGAGATTCGTTCCACCACCACAAGGCCCTACCTGTTTCCCAGTTACAGCTCCGATAATCTGAGTAAACGCCTTCTGTTGCTCAATCATAGCCACAGCTATATCACTCATATTGGCCGGATATACTGTCTGCTTCTGAGCATTCCAGCAAGCTGCCTCTGTTGCTTGTCGTGATTGCTCCAATTCGATAAGGGGATCTCCAGCCTGGAACTCATGCATTCCACAACCAGACAGCATGAGCGTAATCAGAACTAATGATATCATCTTTTTCATATCGTCACCACATTATAATTTTTTTATTAATTTATTTTGAACGGACACAATCTAGAAGTCTTTCGTAGATACTAGTATCGCCATCAATCTCGTCAAGCTTTTCTCTGCACGAAATATTTCTATTAGTTTCTACTCCATTTTCTGTTCTAGTCTCGACCTCATAAATAACAGAACTTAGTTGTTCATCTGAGTATGTTAAGCTTTCATCCTCTATGTCCGAAGGGTTCTCGGTTTGTTCGACTTCTTCGACATTATCTATCGGATCGGCAAACTCTGAGAAAAGATTATCGTCCATCTTCGATAATATAGACAGACCGTCTTCCGCAGAGACTTTAGTTTTTAAAGAAGATGAATAATTTTCATACTCTTTTTGAGTAGGGACTCTTTTGTAGATAGTAGGCTCCAACTCATTCATGTCTCTAATAAAGCCTATTTCATTGTTATAAGCCTTATTACTAGATTCAATTGGAGCCACAGGAGCTACGACATTTCCTATTGGTTTTGGGTTAGAGATACTTATGATTCCGTCAACTATAGACTTAGTATCTTCAGCCTTTTGAGTTTCCCTAGCACCTGCCCTTTCTGCTAGGTTTGTCGGGAGCTTTGTAATAATAGGGTCTTCAGTCTTTGCAGGAGCTACTACATTTTCTGTTGGTTTTGGGTTAGAGATACTTATGATTCCATCAACTATAGATTTAGTATCTTCAGTAGTTATAGGGCTTACAATGCCCTCAGTAGATACAACACCTTCAGGAGCTATAGGAGCTACAACACCTTCAGGACTTACGACGCCTTCAGACCTGACAGACTCAACAACACTTGGAAGCTCCTCATTCAGCAGTTTTATTTTTTCATCTATCTCAACTTTTAAAGCTCTCCTAGTCCTTAAGCTAAGTGAACTCTCGAATAAGCTAGATTTAGTTTGGATATCAAGAAGTTGATTAACAATCAACTCTTTAGCTTTTACATCAGAACTCTTTAGAACACTTATTAGGTCTGTAGGATTCTGAACAATCTCCCCAAAACTTGTTACAATATCCCCAACTACCTCGTCAGATAAACCAATTATAGGGGCTAAGATTTCATTCTTATTCTTCTCTAGTAGACTTGTAGGCTCTTTAGACTCATTTATAGATATAGCTTCACTGAGTACTTCATCTGGAGTTTTCCCTCCTAGAATATCAGAAGCTTTTTCTCCATTTCTCTGATTAGACTCATAGACATATTGTTTAGACTCATCAGTCTGAAGATCAAATGCTCTACTGTCTTTTATAGCTTCTACAGCTTCTTCTATTCCACTAAAACTTTTGTTAATGTCTACAGAAGATCCTAACCGGATTTGATCATTTACATACTGACTCCAAGATTCAGCTACATCAGGGTCAGCCTTTTTAATATGATCGTAAATCTTTGCAGCAGTTCCTCGAACTATATCTGGAGACTCTGAATTAAGACCAGCCTCTAAAGACTCCCGTGTTTTAGCCTTAGCACTTTCAGATCTTATAGCCCCTACAGCAGATATAGGCCCTGACATAGTGAAGCCTATAAGGAATGTGTCTAGATAGTTTACATCTTTAGGGGCTAGATCATAAGCTGAATCTACATAAGCACTACCAATCTCATTAACTACTTCAGTAGCCCCCTCAGTAACAGGAGCCCCTACAAGCTTAGCCATTACATACTTGCCACCAGCCTTACCAGCTACCTGCTCTATAACCTCTTTGGGTGTAAATGCTCCAGACTTTAATCCGGCTTGTAGTGCTTTAACTGTTCCTACATTTACTGTACCAAATGTTAATGCTGTTGCAGCATCCCCTAAGAACTCTGTACCTACAGCTAAGGCCCCTTTGTAAAGACCTATCTCATTGGCCTCTTCTTCATTCTTACCTTGTTTAATAGCAGATTCATACTCTCTTGAGTAGGTTCCACCACCAAACATCTCAGTCATAGTAGCTAAACCTACAGCACCTCCAGCGAATACATTACCACCAGTAAGCGCTGTAGTGCCTACACCCATAGCTACAGGGGCCATAGATGATGGTAAAGCCTCAGCTACTCCACCTACTACTCTCTTGAGGAGTCCTTCGGTTCCAGCTCTTTCTGGGATATCAGGCTTGGCAAACTCACTTTCTGTTATAGCTTTTCCAGCAGACTTTAGGGTTTCACCTCCACCAAAAGGTTCTAAACCTCTACCAGCAAGGTCTAAAGCTTCCCCAGAACCTTTGTAGAGCCTGTGAAGAATGTCAGTTACAAACCAACGATCCTTTTGTACATAGTCTCTCTCATTGCTAGTAGACTCTGGCTCTTCGTATCCATAAGATAAGCCATAATCTAAATTATCAAGGTAGCTAAAGTCCCCCATTTACTATTCCCCTTCTGACTCTGTGGACATGAGTGGTGTGTACAGTGGTTCTGTATTGTTACCACCCCGATTTAGAAGTGTGTTTTTAGATTGAGTCTTATTTCTATAAGATCTCATAGCCTTTATGAAGTTGTCTGCTGCCTTATCCCCTTTTGTTTTTCTTATATTGCTTATTGCTTCATCTTTATTTGAGTCTGATAGGTAGTAGGTATCTACTACAGCTTTGTCGAAGGCAGCTTGGGCATCTAAAGATTTTCTATCAGAACCCGAAGGGTCCCCTTTCAGTAATCCTTGGTTTCCTTGGGACTCCTCAGACACTCCTACAACGGCTCTTACTGAATCATTATAAGCTTGATTAGTAAGCGATTTCTTTACTTCTGCGTCTGATGGTTTTTCACCTGTGGCTTTTTCAATCTTTATTTTTGCATCTAAAAACTCGGTGGACTTTGGGTCAATACTCTCTGTTAGTTCTGAAGCCTGATTATAAAGCTCTACTCTTGAAGCCGGCGTCAAAGCTTTGTCATCATCTGTTTTCAATTGTTTGCGTCTGGACATATCATGCGCTACAGTCGATCATCTCTTTATGGGCGCAATGAACGCATCTTTGTTAACTCCGGAAAGACCCCGGCTCAGCACACACCAAAAAGCCTTGAGTATCAACC
>DYNG01000147.1 GCA_020721165.1 Desulfocapsa sulfexigens | reverse complement strand
GGGCCTCCATCTTGCCGGTATAGGAAGCGGTGATCGTGGCCAGCAGGATCATGGCCAGCCAGATGATATTGATGGCGGAAGGCTTTTGTTTCATGGAAAGCTCATTTTTTCAGGGACTGGTATTTTTTCTCATGCCAGCCCCCGTACCAGTTCCCGGCACTCTTCCTGCAATGTGCTCATCAGGCCCTGATCGGCAAAGGAGTAGCTGCCGTCGCCAATAATCAGGTGGTCAAGAAGCTGAATCTGCATCAGGGAGCAGAGCAGACACAGGGTGCGGGTGAGGTGGCGATCCTGGGGCGAGGGCTCCAGGCTGCCGGAGGGATGATTATGGGCGACGATGAGGGCGGCGGCGTTTCGCTCCAGGGCCCGGCTGATCAATTCGCGGGGATAGACGGTATTGACATTGATGGTGCCTTCGGCCACCACTTCGGAATCAATGATGGCGTGGGCGGAATCGAGATAAATGACGGTGAATACCTCTTTTTTCAGGCCGCGCAGGGAGTGAATCAGATAGTCCCGCACCTCGGCGGAGGAGTGCAGGTAGCGTTTGCCACGCAGTCGTTCTTTCAGGTAACGGCGAGCGACCTCCTGGACAAAATGGATGGCAAAGCTGTTTTTGGGGCCGATGCCGGCAATTCGTTGCAAGGAGGAAACCGGGGCTTCGAAGACAGCGGCAAAAGAGCCAAATTCCACCAAGGCCTGGCGGGCCGCCTCTTTGCAGTCGCTTCGTGGGGTTCCGAACGAAAGAAGCAGTTCCAGGACTTCGGTGTCGGAAAATCCAGAAAGTCCCCGTTCCAGGAAGCGATCCCGCAGGCGCTGGCGGTGGCCTTCGCCTTTTTTCTGCCATTCTTCCTTTTCCACCGCAGTGTCCCCGAAGTCCTCGTTTATCCGGCCAGTTCTTGAGAAAACAGTTTGTTGGCCAGGGCCGGATTCGCCTGCCCCTTGGTCTTTTGCATGAGCTGACCGACGAAATAGCTCATGAGCTTGGTCTTGCCGGCCTTAAAGTCCGCCGCCTGCGAGGGATTTTCGGCCACGATCTGCCGCACCAGTTCGGCCAGTTCGTCTTCATTGGAGACCTGACCCAGATTCTGCTCCTTGACCACCGTGGCCGGGTCCTTGCCGCTGGCCATCATTGCCATAAAAACCGTCTTGGCCATCTTGCCGCTGAGGGTTCCCGCCTCGATCATGGTGATCAGGGTTGCCAGATGCCCGGCGCTGACCTTGCAAGAAGAGAGTTCTTCATCCTTGAGGGCGCGAATCAGTTCGGTCATGATCCAGTTGGCCACCTTTTTAGGCTGCTGGCAGGCGGCCACCGCCTGTTCATAATAATCAGCCAGTTCCCGGGAGCCAGTCAGCAGCGAGGCGTCATGTTCGGGCAGGCCGTATTCCTCCAGAAATCGTTGTCTGCGGGCTTCGGGCAGTTCGGGCAGGGTGGCGCGGATGCTGGTAATCCACTCCTCGTCAATCTGGATGGGAACCAGATCGGGGCAGGGAAAATAGCGGTAATCGTGGGCCTCTTCTTTGCCGCGCATGGATTCGGTGCAGTTGCGGTCGGGATCCCAGAGCAGGGTCTCCTGGACAATGGCGCCGCCATCCATGAGGATGTCGCGCTGGCGGCGCACCTCGTATTCCAGCGCGCTCTGCACATTGCGAAAGGAGTTCATGTTCTTGAGTTCGGTGCGGGTGCCCAAGGCCTCCTGACCGACGGGCCGCAGGGAGATATTGGCGTCACAGCGAAAACTGCCCTCCTGCATGTTGCCGTCACAAATATCGAGATAGCGAAGAATGGCGTGAATCTTGCGAAGATAAGCGGCAGCTTCTGCCGGCGAACGAAGGTCGGGCTCGGAGACAATCTCCAGCAGCGGCGTGCCGGTGCGGTTCAGATCAACAAAAGAGACGGGTTCGCGGTCATCGTGGATGAGCTTGCCGGCATCCTCTTCCATGTGCATGCGGGTGATGCCGATGGTGCGTTTCTGGCCATCCACTTCGATTTCCACCTGTCCATGCTCGACAATCGGGAGGTCAAACTGCGAGGTCTGGTAGCCCTTGGGCAGATCGGGATAAAAATAGTTCTTGCGGGCAAACTGGTTGAACCGATTGATGGTTGAATTGGTTGCCAGCCCCATCTTGATGGCAAATTCCACCACCTTTTTATTCAGGACCGGCAAGGTTCCCGGCAGTCCCAGGCATACCGGACAGGTCTGGGTATTGGGCGGAGCCCCAAAGCGGGTTGAGCAGCCGCAGAAAATTTTGGAATTCGTTTTCAACTGGGCATGGATCTCCAGCCCGATCACCGTTTCAAATTTCATTTTTTCTTTTCACTGGATTTCTATGTTGTTGCGCAATGTTGTAAACGACGGATATAGATGGCTCGCCCTGGATGCGCCGCAGGGAACGAGATAATGGAATCAGGGAACTCCTGTCGTCATGTCCCTGATAGTCCACTGGCCACTAACCACTGGAGTTACAAAACGATAGCCAGCCTGAAACCTATGTCCGGTCGGTCCTCTGTCATCTGTCTTCTGGCATCTGTCCTCTGTCATGCACCCATTTTCTCACCTTCACCAGTTCATCTTTCCAAGCCGGGCTGACCCGAATTTCAAGAAACGAGCGAAACAGGCTCTGCACCAGGCGAATCAGCTCTTCAAAGAGGAAGATGCGTTCCAGAATAAGGCCTTCCTGTTCTTCCGGGCCGCTCCCGCCTTCCTGGGCGGCGGCGGTCTTGGGCAGTCTGATGTTGCGAAACTCCATGAGGGCCCCGGCCAAGGTGAAGTTCCACTCGTGGTCATTGTGGCCCAACTGGATGCGGGCCTGTTCCAGTTTTTTGCCCATCACCAGGCCGGTGCGGGCCTCCTTGAGTTCGCTTTGCAGGCCGCTGCAGATGCACTTCTCGCTGGACTCACCTTCGCCATATTCGAGAAGCAGGTGCTTTTCAAAGACAACGGTGATGTCGCCGGAAAAGCTGTTCATGCTGCCAGCGCCGTCCAAGGCAATGCTGCCGCCCCGCTCCTCGCTTTTCCACCACAGCCAGGTCAGAAATTCCTGGCCAATAAATCGTTTTTCCGCAATAAGATCAACTAAGTCCATACAATACTCTCGTTTATTGCCACAGGTGGCAAGGCTAAGATGGGGGCCACAATTCAGACAAAGATGTCCGGGCTGATGACCGCCAACCGTTGCCGGTCGTCGGCATCGAGAAGATGCTCGGCCATGAAATAGGGGATCTGCTGGACAAGAAGGAGGCCAAACGATTCCTTGAACAGGTCTTCAAGCAGGGCGTGGGCCTTTTTGTTGGTGCTGAAAAAGAGCAGGGTGGACTCGGACAGATTCCAGCATAGATCATACACCGCCGGAACCGGAGCCGCCTTCTTCATCAGTTCCGTCTGGATCCGTTCCCTGATTTCTACCTTCATCGTCCGGCCTATCTTGGGAATCTGCTTCTCCTTCTTAATGCGCTCTTCCTCTTTTTGGGTAAATTTCTTGAGGATGGCCGGAGCCACCTTTCGTTCATCAATGCGCAAAGACAAGGTGATATAATCGCCGCTGGCGTAGGAGGCAAATTTGAAGTCGGTGTCAAACATATTCTGGACGGAGACCCAGCCGACCGAGAACTCGTCGTAAGTCTCATCAATGTCCTTAAACGAAAAGGCCACGATCCGTTCGGCGGCAAAGTCCCAGAAGTTCTCTGGCAAATCACCTTCAACACTGAACCGGACACAACTGGCGGAACCATTCAAAAAACCCATACTGTCATCCTTGTTGAAACGCAACCATGATCGGAAAAAGAGAAGTAAACACGATGCCAAGAGGAGCCATCACCAGAAACGAGCTGGAATATACATCATTCATTGACCCTGGTCACATCAAAAATGATCCAGCCGCCTTCTCCCCGTTTTTCCAGCTCTTCTTGATTTCATGGAATTCCCTTGACTTACGAGAACCTCCATGATAAATGAAGGGAAATGTTTGTCCATACACGATTTTCGGTTGACAGTTGGCCACCGACCTTGTATAAAGCCTTGTTTTACGGGTCGTTAACTCAGTTGGTAGAGTATCTGACTTTTAATCAGAGAGTCGC
>DYNG01000005.1 GCA_020721165.1 Desulfocapsa sulfexigens | reverse complement strand
ATCAGCGATTGCTCCATGGTGATAAGGTATTGCAAAATAATAACTAATAATTTCGAATAGATAGTACGATCCAACTGAATATTGTTTTCATAGGAAAAAACAGAAGGAAAATATCTGCCGCAAAGTCACGGATGCCCTGGTGACCGAGGCGAACAAGCCGGCGGAGAGCGTGCTCATCTTTATTGATGAGGTGGAGCATGAAAATATTGCCAAGGGCGGCGCCCTGCTGCAGGCCCCGAAATAAGTGCAATGAACGATGCTCAAAGAATCAGGGAGCTTACGGCCCTTGTCAAGGAACATGCCCATCGCTATTTCGTTCTCGATGACCCCTTGATTGCAGACGGCGAGTATGACCGTCTTTTCCATGAGTTACTGGCCCTTGAGAAGCAATATCCCGAGTTGGCCCAGCCCGATTCCCCAACCCGGCGGCCTGGCGCGGCTCCCCTTGAGGGCTTTTCTCAGGTGGAGCATCGCCTGCCCATGCTCAGTCTGGAGAATGCCTTTAGCGCCGGGGATCTGCGCGCCTTTGAGGATCGCCTGTTTCGTTTTCTCAATCAGGCCGTTCCCCGGGAGATGCTGGTCTATGCCGCCGAGCTGAAAATTGACGGATTGGCCGTGGAGCTGGTCTATGAACAGGGGCTTCTGCGCCAGGGCAGCACCCGGGGCGATGGCAATCGGGGCGAGGATATAACCGCGCAACTGATGACCATCGCCACCATTCCTCATCAACTCCACGGTGATTTTCCCCCCCTTATGGAGGTGCGGGGCGAGGTGTACATGGAGCGGCAGGACCTGCTGGCCCTGAATCAGGAACGGGCATTGAACGATCTGCCGCCTTTTGCCAACCCCCGCAATGCCGCCGCCGGTTCACTGCGCCAGCTTGATCCGGCGATCACGGCCGCTCGTCCCCTGAAATTCTTTGCCTATGCCATTGCCGATACTGGCCATGCGCCAGGTTGTGACGGTCAAATTCAACTCTTGTCCTGGTTTTTATCTCTGGGGCTGCCGGTCAACACCCTGGTTCGCCGCTGCCCGTCTGTGGCCGAGGTTATCGCCGCCTTTGACCAGTTTTCCGCCCTGCGCCATGCCTTGCCCTATGAGATTGACGGGATGGTGGTCAAGGTGGATAGTTTTGCGCTTCAACAGCGGTTGGGCAGCAAGGCCCGGGCCCCGCGCTGGGCCATTGCCTGTAAATTTCCGGCCATTCAGGCCACGACCCGCCTGCTGGCCGTTGATTTTCAGGTGGGACGAACCGGGGCCATCACGCCGGTGGCCATCCTTGCGCCGGTGGAGGTCGGCGGGGTGACGGTCAGTCGGGCCACCCTCCATAATGATGATGAGATTCAACGAAAAGACCTGAGGATAGGTGATACCGTCTTTGTCCAGCGGGCCGGCGATGTGATTCCCGAGGTGGTTAAGGTCGTGGTTGAAAAACGAAATGGCACCGAGCAGGCCATCGCCATGCCTTCCCATTGTCCGGTCTGCGCTCATCCCCTGGTCAGGGTCGAGGGCGAGTCTGCCACCCGCTGTGTCAATCCCCATTGTCCGGCCCAAAGGCTGCGCTCCCTGATTCACTTTTGTTCAAAGGCCGGCCTCGATATTGATGGATTGGGGAAAAAAAACATGGAGCAGCTTTTTACCTCTGGTCTGGTCGCCGATATTCCTGATATTTTTTCTTTGCGACGGGAGCAGCTTGCCGTTCTGGAGGGCTGGGGCGATAAATCCGCCGAGAAGGCGCTGGCGGCCATCAATGAGGCCAGGCATCCACCGCTGGCAAAATTTCTGGCCGCCCTGGGCATCCGTTTTGTCGGGGAGGTGACTGCCGCTCTTCTTGAGCAGACTCTGCTCTCGCTGGAGCGGGTCATGGACGCCTCCCTGGAGAGCCTGCTGGAGATTGCAGGCATTGGCGAACAGGCAGCCAGCAGCATTGTTGAGTATATGCATGATCCAGAGGTGCGGCTCTGGTTTGCGCGGCTGGCTCAGGCCGGCGTTGTTCCCCAGGCGGGACAGGCAGTGCGGGATGATCTGCCTTTGAGTGGCCAGGTTGTCCTTTTTACCGGAACCCTCGCCACCCTGTCCCGCACAGAAGCCAAAAAGCTGGTCAAAGACAATGGGGGGACGGTCGCCACCGCGATCAGTCAGAAAATGACCTGCCTGGTGGCCGGAGAAAAGGCGGGCTCAAAATTGACAAAAGCCAAAGAGCTTGGCAAGATGATTCTAACCGAGCAGGAATTTCTGCATCTGATTCACCGTTGAACAAGGCCCGTTGGCAACCAGAAAAAATGATCACAATGATTCGTACGATTGCGCGATGGATGATTGGCCTGCTGTTTTGTGGCGCGGTCGCCCTCTTCGTTCTGATAAGTTCTTTGCCATTATGGGTGAATCCCAATGATTACAAAGCGCAGATTGCTGATTTCCTTCGGGAACAGAGTGGGCGAGAGGTGGTCATCACCGGTGATATCAAGCTTCAGATCTCTCCACTGCTGCACGCCTCCTGTGTTGTCGGTTCGGTGCGCTTGGCCACCCTGGCCAGTAATACCATCTTTCCTGACAGCACTATTCTCGAAAGCGAAAAAACGACCATAGAGATATCTCTGCTGCCGTTGTTGCTTTTTCAGCGATTACACCTGTCCCGAATAGAGTGTGCTGGCCTGACCCTGAATCTGGTGCGAAATGCCGATGGTCGTGGCAACTGGCAGGAATTTCCTGCGGCTCCGCTGGCCGAGGCGGCCACCCGGGAACCCTTGCCCAAGTCCGAAGGGGCCAGCGCCCCAGCAGAAAACAGCAGTGGTTCGAGCGAGGCGCCGATGGTGACAGATGCCCCGTCCGTGGCCTCATTTGTCCGCCATTGGTGTCGTTCTCCTTTCTTCTTCTCGGTTTGCCGCTGGTTGCAACCAAAGACGGAAGGTCTGGACATCGGCAAACTCTCTTTCTCTGACATGCAGGCGCGGTATGAAAACCGGGGCAACGGACGGGTCGCCTTGATTAAAAATGGGCAGATGACAGTGGGTCGTCTGCGCGAAAAAATTCCTTTTCCTTATGAGGCCAGCTTCAATCTTGCCCTTGATAACAGCAAGACCCCCGAGAGTCCAGCCCTGATTCATTCTGGGGAGATCACCATGCAGGGCAACGCGACCGCCTTATTTCAGGAGCAGCGCCTTGTCCTCGAAGATTTACAGGCTGAAGGGTTGATCAAGGGGAAATCGCTCTCCAGAAAAAGCCTGAACATATCCCTGGCCAGTAACAGTGAAATCTCTTTTCCTCAGATAGATGGGGAGAATACGACAGCGGGGGCGGTAACGATCAAGGATTTCACCTTGATACATGGCGATATTGTGGTTCAGGGCAGCGGCGCCCTGGATAATTTCTCCTCTCCCCGTTATTCCTTCTCCCTGAACATCCCGGAGTGTTCACCGCAGGCGACTCTCCAGCGGCTCAAGATCACCCGCAAACTTGCTGCGAATGCCGAGGCCTTTACCCGGATGCAGGCGAAGCTCTCACTCACCGGGGATATGGGGCTGACAGAGCTGTCTGATCTGACCGTTCTGGTGGATGAAAGTACCTGGACCGGCAGTATCAGGCGCCGGTCGGTTGAAGAAGATGAGCATCCGCAATGGGAAGCGGATCTCAAGGCGGATCGTCTGGACAGTGATCGTTATGCCTTCCGGCCATCGCCCTCAATCGTGGCGAACAATATATCCGCCCCGCCTTTGCCGTTTTGGCAGCCCTTTCTTTTGTGGCCCGGCAACTTTTCACTGCCGGTTGATTTTCTGAAAACGGCTTCATTGAAGCTCAATCTGGCCATTGATTCCCTGCAGGTGAGAGGGGCGCATCTGGCGCAGGTGCAGGCCACGGTCATTGGCCAGGGGGGGGTGATCCAGCTGGCGCCTTTGACCGCCTCGTTGTATGGGGGGGCATTGCAAGGTGAAGATCGTCTCGATCTGAGCGGGGATACCGCAAAACTTCAGATCAAGCGCGACCTGACCGCCCTGCAACTGGCCCCTCTTTTCCTGGATATGACCGGCAAAGAGGGTATGACCGGCACGGCCAACCTCCATGCCGATCTGACCAGTCGGGGCGTGAATCAACGGAAGATCCTCAATCAGATGAATGGCGCTTTACGGTTTGAAGTGGTGAATGGGGAGATCGGGGACTGGCAGCTTCTGCCGGTTATTCGTGCTGAGATAGACGGACAGGAACCAGAGGTGCCGGTTGCGATGGAAATGCATTCCGTCACGAGTCGGGAGGTCGCCCAGGAGGAGGATGGCGACAATGAAGCCGGGGCCGGGAAAATATCGGGGGGTGGCAGTGAGGAAGGGGCTGGCGAGCGGTTATCGTTTAGCCGTCTGGCGGTGGGAGGGAGGATTCGTGGCGGGGTTTTCCACAGTGATGACCTGTCGTTTGCGTCCACCATATTGTCCATTGCCGGAACCGCTGACCTCGATCTGGCCAGCCAGCAGGTGGATTCTTCCCTGGCCGTTTCTTTTTCCCCTGACTGTGATCCTGATGGTCGAAACGGTATCGCTGCCTTGTGCAATCAGGCCGTTTTTTATAAAATGGTTGGCTCTCTTGCCCATTTGAGTCAGACGGCGAGTTTGCGTCCAGCCTCAACCAGCGAGATCCTGCCGCCAGTTGCGTCGTTGCCGGAATCCGGTCAGATGGAGGAACAGACCGAGAGCCCGGCCGCGTCTGAGGAAGAAGCCCCTGAGGAAGCCCCTGAGGAAGTCAGAGGCGCTGAGGGTGATTGACCCAGAACCTTGTTTCACGGGTTAAAGTATGAGATAATTTGTTCTGACGGAAACGCAGTCGGTTGAAAAAATACCGTGTGTTTTTTCCCTTTCCCCATCATCCACCGAAAAAAGGAGATTAATATGCGCAGAATACCTGACATCCAACGAATCATTACCCCCATTGATTTCTCTGACAACGCTTCTTTGATTGCGGAATCGGCTGCCTATATTGCCGGAAAATTCCAGGCGTCGTTGAGTTTGATTTTTGTGGTGCAAAACTTTGCCGATTATTCGGGTTTTTTTGTGCCTCAGATGGGTATCGCGGATATGGAGCAGGAAATTTTTGCCAGCGCCGGTGAACAGATGGAGTCGTTCTGCCAGAACAATGAAGCTTCCTATAAGGCGCAGGGCGTAACCTCCTTGCAATCCACTATTTTGATGGGGGATGTGGCGGAGCAGATTATCGAGTATGCCGCCCGCGAGCAGGGGAATCTGATTGTCATGGGCACTCATGGCTATAAAGGGCTGGATAAGATCATGTTTGGCAGTATCGCCGACAAGGTGGTAAAGGCGGCGCCCTGCCCGATTATGACGGTGAACCCCTATACCTGCTGTCCGGCGAAATAGCGTGAAGAGCGGCGGAATCCCGGGCTACTCCCCGTGGAGATCTTCGGTGGAGTTTCGGCCTTGATGCAGACAGGGGCGGCCAACAATAATCTGCACCGTTTTTTTCTGGCGGACAGAACCGTTCGGGGGGCGATCCTGGATGGGACGGCCTTGATTCAGGAGATGCAGGCCCTTCATCATCTTGGCCCCCTGGAAACCCTGATTCTTGGTCAAGGCCTGCTGGCAGTGGCTCTTATGGCTTCGTCCCTGAAAGGTCTTGATGAAATAGGGCTTCGTCTGGACTGCTCGGGGCCGGTAAAAGGGCTGCTCGCTGAGGGCACAGCCACCGGCGAGGTGCGGGGTTATCTCAAACAGAATCCCATCCCTCTGCCCTCGCCTGATTTGCCCTTTGCTGCGGTCAATGAGCTGCTGCCCTTGTGGGGGGAGGGTTTTCTGGTGGTGACCCGCTTCCTGGAAGAAACCCGTCATCCTTTCAGTGGCAGCGTGGCCTTGCAGTCTGGTCGTATTGCCAGGGAGGTGGGCCGTTACTACAGCATTTCTGAACAGATTGCCACGGCCCTGCACCTCAGCGTCGCTTTTGACTCGCACCAAAGTTCTGGACGAGTCACAGGCGCTGGCGGCCTGTTGGTGCAGGCCATGCCCGATGCCGCCGAGGGTGTTTTTGCTGATATTGAGCAAAAAATCCATAGTCTTCCGGCCCTGGCCCAGGCCCTGGCCGCCGGAACGGCGATTCAACCCTGGCTGCGCGAGCAATTCCCGACGACCTCTCTGGAAATGCTGGCCACTACGACCGTCCGTTATCAATGCCGGTGCAGCAATACCCGGATGCGTCGCCTCCTGGCTCATCTGTCCTTGCCAGACCTGGAAGAGATGCGGGATTTCGGGCCGTTCCCAGTGCAACTGACCTGTCATTTCTGTAGTACGGTTTATTCCTTTGATCAAGAAGATCTGGCCGATATCTGTCGTGAGAAAGAGGCCCGGCCGCAATAAAAAAGGTTGCTTCCTGGCGCCATTGATCTGTTCCCCCTGTTGTTGCCTTTCTTCCTTTTTCCTGTGCAAAGACATGAATATTCTGCTCAAATCGCTGTTGTTTTTTTTGCTGCTCAGTTTTCTGCCCCTCTCGGGATACGCACAAGCGACGACCGCGATACCCACACCGTTAGCCCCCTGGGTGGACTGGGTTCTCCATGACCATGAAGAGGAACTCCTGTGCGCACCCTCATACCAGGATGCCGCCAGTCTGCATTGTGACTGGCCGACCCGGCTGATGCTCACGGTTGACGAGAAGGGTGGCTTCTTCCGGCAGCAGTGGCTGATTCAGCATGAACGGTGGGCGCCGCTTCCCGGAGATACCGACCATTGGCCGCAGATGGTGAAGGTTAACGGCCAGGAGGCGCTGGTCATGAATAGAAATGGCGTTCCCGTTATCAAGCTCACGGCCAAGGGCGGCGCCGCCAGTCATGAGATCAGCGGTAGCTTTGCCTGGGAGACCCTGCCCGAATCATTGAAGGTTCCGGCCCACAGCGGCTTGATTGCCCTGACGGTTCGGGGGCAGGACGAGGCTTTTCCTCGGTTTGACGGCGGTGAAGGTGTTAACCCACTCGGGGAGAGGCCGGAGATGGGCGTTCTCTGGCTGCAAGCCTCCTCACAAACGCTGGAAAAGGTGGAAAACATCCTCTCCCTCCAGGTGTATCGCCTGATTGATGACACCATTCCGGCGCAGGTGGTGACCATGCTCAAGCTTGACAGCGCCGGCGCGGCCCGTGAAGTCACACTCGGGCCTCTTTTTGATCCGGGACAACAGACGCCGTTGGCCGTGACGGGAGATCTGCCCTCCCGTTTGGAAGCAGATGGCCGAATCCGGGTGCAGGTGCGGCCCGGTCAGTGGAATCTCCGGGTTACCACGCGCCTGCATACGCCTTTGACTGCCTATTTGTGGACTCGTCCCGCTGATCCTTTCTGGCCGAAAGAAGAAATCATCTCTTTCCATTCCCAGCCCGAATTGCGGGCGGTGGAGATCAGCGGCGTGTTTGCGGTTGATCCTCAGCAAACCTCCCTGCCCGCCGAGTGGCGAACCTATCCGGCCTACCGGATAGCGGACGGGGAGACCATGCACCTGAAAGAAACCCGCCGGGGCGCACCGACCCCGGCGCCCGATCAGTTGCATCTGCAACGAAATTTCTGGCTTCGTTTTGACGGCTCCGGCTATACGATTCAGGACTCCATCAGCGGCCAGAAAAACAATGGCTGGCGCTTGGAGATGGCCGCGCCCATTGAGCTTGGCCGAGTAACGGTGAATAATCGGGAACAATTTATTACCAAACAGGCCGGCAGCAACAAGGCGGGCATCGAACTGCGCGAGGGTCAGGTGCACCTGCTGGCCGAAAGCGCCTGTCCCAGCCGCTTTTCTGCCCTGAGTTCCACCCTGCCGGTTGCGGGCTGGGATCATGATTTTCAACAAGTCAATGCCACCCTCAATCTGCCGCCGGGCTGGAAGCTCCTTCACGCCACCGGTATTGATGCCGTGACCGGGACCTGGACACATCGCTGGAGTCTTCTTGATTTCTTTGTGGTCATCATCTTTACCCTGGCCGTCTATAATCTGTACAAAAAGAAACTCCTGACCGTGATTGCCTTTGTCTCCTTTGTCATCAGTTATCACGAACCGGAAGCCCCGCACTGGATCTGGCTGGCGATCCTGCTGGGGGTGGCCCTGTTGCGACATCTGCCGGAAGGGAAATTCAGGCAGCTGGTCAAGGGGTATCAGGCGGTGGTCTTCCTGATTCTGGCCTTGATAGCGATTCCCTTTGCCATCAGTCAGTTGCGGACCGGGATTTATCCGCAACTGGAAAAACCCTGGCTGGCGATGCACTCTCTGGAGGAACGGGAACAACAATCCGTCCGCAGGCAGGCGCAGGCCCCGGCGCCGATGGCCGCCGGACAGTTGAGCGCGGATAGCGATAAAATGGTAGAGATGACCGGCGAGCCTCTGCCAACACCGGAAATGGAGGCTTCCATGATCGAAGGGGATGGCTCTCCGGCTGTGCCGCAGGAGGCGTATAAGAAGATGAAAAATGCGGTTGTTTCTGCTTCTCCATCCGCATCTGTCCAGAAGAGTGTCGTCCCCCAATATGACCCCAAGATGATTCAGCAGACCGGCCCCGGCCTGCCGGCCTGGCAATGGAATACAGTGGCCTTGAACTGGAGCGGGCCAGTCCAGCGGGATCAGCAGATTCAGTTGACCCTCATTGGCCCGACCACGAATCTTGTCCTGGCCGTTCTGCGAGTGGCGCTCATGGTATTGCTGGTTCTCGGAATTCTCCAGATTCACTGGCGCTCGGGCACGGGCTGGTCGTGGCCCAACTGGCGGGGGAGGCTTCTGGGTCTCCTGCTGCTGGCCGGGGGGATGATGGCCATGCCGATGGCCCCTTCTTGGTGTCAGGCAGCGGAAATTCCCAGTCCCGAAATGTTTGAGCAGCTTCGCGCCCGTCTTCTGGAGAAGGATTCATGTTTTCCGGCCTGTGCCGCTGTGGCTGATATGGGTGTGGTCATCACTCCTGAAAACCTGACCATCAATCTGGTTGTGGACAGTCAGATTGACACGGCCGTTCCTCTGCCGGGCAACAGTGACCACTGGTTGCCGCAACAGGTTTTCCGGGACGACAAACCCGCTGGCGGCCTGTTCCGGGAGGGCAGACAGCTCTGGATCTTGATGCCGGCGGGACGACACCTGGTTCGTCTGCAAGGCAAGGTTCCGGCCCACAATACCCTGCAACTTCCCCTGGCCCTCCATCCCGCTCATATCCAGACCGAGATGCAGGGCTGGACGGTGGAGGGGATAAACGACGGGGTGGCCGAGAGTCAGCTCCAATTCAAGCGGATTACCGAGAATGACGGGACGACAGCGCAGATCCTGGAGTCCGGCATTCTCCCGCCTTTTGTCCGGATTGAACGAACCCTGCTTTTGGGATTGTCCTGGAAGGTGGAGACCCGTGTCATTCGTACAAGTCCCCTGGGGGCGGCGGTGGTCCTGAGTGTGCCCCTGCTTCCCGGTGAATCGGTGCTCAGTGAAGGAGTGCGGGTTGAGGAGGGGCGGGCGAAGATTTCCCTTGAGGCCCAGGCCAGTGAACTGCGCTGGGAGTCCGTTCTGGAAAAAGAGAAGTTGCAGGAAGTGAGTAAAGGGGAAAACATTTATTCCTTGCGTCTTACCCATGCCAAGAATACTGAATCGGCGCCCTGGACAGAAATCTGGCGGGTGGATATCAGTCCCATTTTTCATCTGGAGACCGAGGGCATCCCGGTCATCCTGCACAATCAGGGCCTGCGCTGGTATCCAACCTGGCACCCCTGGCCCGGCGAAGAGGTGCGGCTGCTTATCTCCCGTCCCGGCGGGATAGATGGGCAGACCCTGACCATCGAGAAAAGCCAGTTGCAGGTTCGGCCCGGCAAGCGGGTCAGCGACAGCTCTCTGTCCTTGTCAATCCGCAGTAGCCAGGGAGGGCAGCATGCCATTACCCTGCCAGCCGCCGCCCAGTTGCAGAAGGCGGTTATTAACGGCGCCGTGCAGCAGGTGCGACAGGAGCAGGGAAAAATCATTTTGCCGATTCAACCCGGCAAGCAGAATATCCTCCTTGAATGGCGGGAGCCGGTCGGCCTGGGGACTATCTGGAGAACACCGGCGCTTGATCTGGGGATCAGCAGCGTGAATGCGGCCATTGAAGTCAGTCTGCCCAAAGACCGGTGGCCTCTCCTGCTTGGCGGTCCCCGGCTGGGCCCCGCCATTCTCTACTGGTCTGTTCTGCTGGTATTGGTCATAGTGGCCTTTGCGGTCGGAAAAAGCCGCCTCACCCCGTTGTGCTTTTATCAGCTTTTCCTGTTGGGGATTGGCATGAGCATGGGCGCCCTGCCGGCCTGCCTGCTGGTGCTGGGCTGGCTGGTCGCCCTGCATTTCCGGCAAAAAATGGGGGCTGAAAAAACCGGTAACTCGTTCAATCTCATGCAGTTCTCTCTTGGCCTGTTGACCGTGCTGGCGTTGATTGCGCTGGTATGGGCCATCAGTCAGGGATTGCTGGGCCATCCCGATATGAATATCGTGGGCAATGGTTCCAACAGCAGTTCGTTGCGCTGGTACCAGGATGCCAGCGGCCCTCATCTGCCCCAGGCCTGGATGGTTTCCATTCCCATGCTGGCCTATCGGCTGGCCATGTTGGCCTGGGCCTTGTGGATCTCCTTTACCCTGCTCAAACTTCTGAAATGGGGCTGGAGAATTGTCTCCGAGCCCAGGCTCTGGGATAGCGCCCCGAGAAAGAAGGCGGAGAAGATGGATATAACAGGTGGAGATAAAAACAAATGAGCAATATCTTAAAAAACTCTCCCGATGCATAGCGCCGCCTACGAGGATAGGCAAATGGGCGGACTACAGCGAGACGGCCAACAAGGATAAGTTTCTGATCACCATGACCGGCGAGCCTTTCCAGTTGGCCAGGGTGCATTTTAATCTTCTGGATCAAGAGGGAGTTATTCGCACCTTTGAAAAGATGAAATGCATGGATTATGATGCCGAGAAGCAACGCTGGGTCTGGACTTATGATGATGAGGCCAAGGGTCTGCGCTTTGCCACTCGCCGAAAGGATCTGCCTAAAACCGGCGGGGCCATTGTCCTTGGTTCTTTTTATCTGCCGGAAGCAGAGGCCTTGTATCTGGATGTCAATTCTTTCGATCGTGCAATTGCCGCCATTCAATTCTTTGACCGGTATCTCAGTCGGGAATGCGCCCTCCTGTCCCATATCCAGGTCGTAAACAGGTGCTTTCATATTCGCGAAGGGATGTTCCCCCCAGAGCACAAGAGCTTTCTTGATCCGCTTGTTCCGAATGCTCCCCCTGATGAGGACAGCTTTATGCGTGAAATCCTTGATGACCCGACTCTGACGAGAGAAGAAAAGTTCTCTCGGTTTCAACAGCAGATACTGGAAAAATCAAGAAAACCTCTTTCGTTGACGGAAAGCCTGCCGATCCATTTTTATACGGATGGTATTACCAGTCTGCAAAATATCCTGGCAATGAGGACGGTTGTCGCCAGAAGAAATCTGGCCGGCGATGACTCGTTCACCTTTGCGAATCTTTTTCAAGAGATGTCTGCGGCAGGGGATTGGCAAAACGAGCAGGAAACTAAGAGCAAATGGAGATGAACAAGGAGGATCCGGGCCAAAGCCCTTTCAGCCTTAAAGGGTCATCACGACGAGGCGGCAATATGCATGGCGGCCTTGATGCCGTTGGTGCCGCTGGAGATGATGCCGCCGCTGTAGCCGCTGCCTTCGCCAACCAGATAGAGATTGGCAAAGCCGTTACACAGGCCGCTTGGCTCCCTGAATACCTGGATCGGGGAAGAGGTCTTGCTCTCCAGGCCCATGATCATGCCGGTCTCGAAGCCTTTGATCTTGCGGCAGAAGTCTTTCAGCCCGGCCCGCAGAGAAAGAGTGATGGCGGTTGGCAGTAAATCTCCCAAGGGAGCGGCGATCAGGCCCAGAGGGTAGCTGGAGGGGGCGGTGGCTGTTGAGGTTTTGCCGGCAATAAAATCGGAGATCCGGCAGCAGGGGGCCTGGTAGCCTTGGCCATACCGGAAGAAATCCCGTTCAAGCTGATTTAACCAGTCAAGAGACTCAAGGGCGGTCAGTTCGCGGCCCAAAAGTCGTTGCAGATCAATTCCAGCCACACAGGCGGCGTTGGCAAATTGCCCGTTGCGCGCGTAGAGGCTCATGCCGTTGACAATGTTGGTGTCGGCATAGGCGGTGGCCGGCGCCACCACCCCACCTGGGCACATGCAGAAGGAATAGACCGGCAGGTTGCCATCCCCGCTGGAGCTGAGGCGATATTCGGCGGCCTTCACCCCCGGCAGTGTTTCTCGGCCCCATTGGGCCTGATTGATCAGGGCCTGCGGATGTTCCACCCGACAGCCCAGGGCAAAATTTTTGGGCCGGAAAGCGACTCCTCGGGCAATCAGCATGCGCATGGTTTCATGGGCGGAATGGCCGGGAGCAAGGACGAAAAAATCCGCCGCCATCTCCCCCTGATTGGTCACTGCCGCCATGACCCGGCCGTTCTTCACCCTCAGATCCAGGAGCATGGTTTCAAAGGAAACGGCCCCGCCCAGGCGGATAAATGACTGCCGCAAGTTTTTGACAATTCCTTTCAGATTGTCGCTGCCCAGATGGGGATGGGCCAGATAACGGATCTCCTCAGGGGCGCCGGCCTGAATATAGCTCTCCAGAATAAAATTCTTTTCCAAAGAGATATTTTTGGTGCGCGCCGTCAGCTTGCCATCCGAGAAGGTTCCGGCCCCGCCCTCGCCAAAGGCGTAATTGGCGGCCGGGTGAAACTCGTCGCCCTCTTCAAAGGCCTTGATTCCCGCCTCCCGCTGGTCAACGGCGGCCCCTCGTTCGATGATGGTGGTGGCAAAACCGGCCTGTTGCAGGACAAAGGCCGCAAAAAACCCTGCGGGCCCGCTGCCCACCACCACCGCCCTGGCGTTCCGGGGACGATGGGGAATATCCAGAGACGGCGGCGCCGGCCTGCTCTCGCCGGTAATTTCGGGAGAGAGAAGGCCAATGGTCAACAGCCAGTGGATATTGCTTTTTTTTCTGGCATCCAGACTCTTGCTGAGAATCTGCGCCGAAAACTCGGAAATCCCTTCCCGGTTGGAGATGTGGGCCGACAGCTCTTCCGGTGAATAGCCCGTCGGCATCTGGAGTGTGAGTTGTTTATAGCCCATTTCCAGCAAGCCTTGGTGGTGGGTACAGCAAGAACACCGTCTGCCCTTTCCGATTATTTTTCAAGTATCTTCTTGATTCGCTCGTAGCTGTGCAGGATCTCCTCGCCCACCAGTTTCACGGCGGCCCCCAGGTCTTTCAGGCTTTCTCCACTCTCGCGGGCCAGACCCGGGGTCTTGGCCTTCAAATGCTCCCATTTTTTCTCGGCCTCCGCCCATTCATCTTTGGCCTCAGCTTTGGCCAGATGCATCTTCAGTACCAGTTCGTCCCGTTGCCGTTGTACTTTGTGGATCAAGGTGTCCAGATCTTTACGCTCCATGCTGATTTCTCCCGTTGGTTAAGTGTTATTTGGCAATGCACTGTCCGTTGTTTTTTCGCCCCTCCCTTGAGAGTTATAAAGCATTGAGTGCGTAAGTCAAGAATATCTCTGTCAGGTATTCCATCTCATTTTCCAGGGTTCTCATTGAAAAAAAGGAAGAAAGGGAATAGATAGAGGAGGCTGTTGTTTCTGTTGGTGATAATTCTACATCGCATTCAAACCAATACCTTCGTTAATTGCGCTACGAGGCTCCTCACCGTACTGATTGTACGGCCTCGTCGCTATTTGCTTGTCTTCTCAGTCTTGAGTTGAATGCAACTGAGAATAAGGATGGCAGTGATAACCGCTTGTTATTTTGGTGGCCTCTCCGGGTGGAGAGGGTAAAAACAATCGTTTCGTTCCCTTGTCAAGGCCCTTTTCCACGAGAACCATGCCTCATGCCTATTCCGTCGGTCAAAAAAGCTGTTATACAATGTGATCGTGTTTCTTTCTCCTATGGAGAGGCGCCCATCCTCACCGATGTTTCTTTTTCTATTCACCAGCTTGATTCTGTGGCCCTGGTTGGTCCCAACGGGGGGGGGAAATCAACCCTGCTCAAACTGATTCTTGGATTACTGTCCCCGCAACAGGGGACAATTCAGGTTTTAGGCATGAGTCCGCAGCAGGCGCGGATCAAGATTGGCTATATGCCGCAACGATTGCAATATGACCCGTCGTTTCCGGTTTCGGCCCTGGATGTGGTGCTGATGGGGCGTGTGCATGCCATCCGCTGGGGCCGGTACGGCGCTGAAGATCGGCGGATTGCCCTGCAGTCCATGGCTGAACTGGCCGTTGATGGTTTGGCCTCCCGTTCATTCAGCAGTCTGTCAGGTGGTCAGCGGCAACGCATTCTCATTGCCAGGGCCCTGGCCTGCGAACCGGAAATCCTTCTGCTCGATGAGCCGACGGCCAATGTTGATCCGGCAGTGGAGATGCAATTCCTTGAAATCTTGAAACATCTGGCCAGCAAGGTTACGGTGCTGACCGTTTCCCACGACCTTGGTTTTGTCTCTCAGGTGGTGAGCCGGGTGTTGTGTGTCAACCGACAGGTGAAGGTGCATCCCACCTCCGAGCTGACGGGTGAGCTTATTCGAGAAATGTACGGCGGGGATATTCGCATGGTGCGGCACGATCATTACTGTTCTGAACAGGGGCACTCGCATGCTGACATTTTTTAAGGCTCTGAACGACCCTGATCTGGTCTTTCTGCGTTATGCCCTTTTTGCCGGCCTGCTGGCCGCTCCGGCCTTTGGTATTATCGGCTCCTTCGTGGTGGCCAGGCGCATGACCTATCTGGCTGGCGCCATTGCCCACTGTGTGCTGGGAGGCATTGGCGCCGCTTTGTATGGTCAGGCGCAATGGGGATATACCTGGCTGACTCCGATGTTGGGCGCCATTGTTACCGCCATTGCCGCTGCCCTGGTTATCGGTTTTGTCCACCTGCGCTCGCGGGAACGGGTGGATTCAGTGATCGGCGCGATCTGGGTGATAGGCATGGCGGCCGGGGTCATTTTTATGGCCAAGACTCCCGGCTATATAGATCCGATGAGTTATCTCTTCGGCAATATCCTGATGATTACCAGTTGTGACCTGCTGACGATTGCTATTCTGGATCTCATCGTCATAGCCCTTGGCCTCTTGAGTTACAATCGGATGGTTGCCGTCTGTTTTGATGAAGAATTTTCCCACCTGCGGGGACTGAAAACGGATCTCTATACCCTGCTTCTGCTCTGCCTGACCGCCCTGACCATCGTTCTTATGGTGCGGGTGGTGGGCATTGTCATGGTGATTGCTCTCTTTACCCTGCCGGCGGCTACGGCTTCGCACTTTAGCCGACGACTCTGGCAGATGATGCTTTTTGCCACCCTGCTGGGCATGGTGGCCGTGGCGGGTGGGCTGTCCTTCAGCTATGAGCTGGATCTTCCCAGCGGAGCCACTATCGTCATGCTGTCCGGTTTTTTTTATCTTCTGGCCCTGATTGGCAAATTTGTCCAGGGCCAGCTCCGCTAAGCCGCTGTAAAAAAATAACGAGGCCGATGAGTTGACTGGAGCGGCATAAGGAGCCGTAACGAAATCAATATAAATGGC
>DYNG01000146.1 GCA_020721165.1 Desulfocapsa sulfexigens | reverse complement strand
TGGCCATCCTCCTTTTTTTTATCGAAAGATGGAATATCCCTCTGTTGCTGCGCTCTCTGCTTCTGGTGATATTCATTTTTCAATCCGTGGGATCATTTTTTTTATCCCTGATCGGACTGGCCGATACCTGGTTTGATTTTCGACGCAGATATGGAGAATCTCCTGACGATGCGCACGAGCAATAAAAGCAGCAACCTATTACGACCGACCCTCTACACACCCCATAAGGAGTAACATCATGGAACTTATATTGAAAGAGACCATCAGCACCCTTGGCCAGGAAGGCAGCATTGTCAATGTCAAGGCTGGATATGGACGAAACTATCTCTTGCCGCAAGGCAAGGCCGTTCTCGCCAATGCCCAGAACAAGGCTATTCTGGAACAAAATCTGGCCACGATCAAGGCCAGACTGGAACAGGAACGACAGCAATCCGAAGGACTGTCCAAGAAATTGGCCGGTATCACCGTCACCATCACCCAACTTGCCGGCAGCGACTCCCGGCTCTTTGGTTCGGTTACGGCATCCGATATTCAGCAGAAATTAGCCGAAATGGATATCGCCATTGACAGGAAACAGATTGTCCTTACCGATCCCCTCAAGACCTTGGGTGAATTTTCGGTGGCCATCAAGGTGGGCTTCCAGATGACCGCTGATATTATCGTCAAGATAGTTCCCAGCATTGAAAAGGCCTGAAAATGTGAGCAGATGAACAGCTCTCGTTGCCGGAATCCAGGAGCCTCGTCTGCTCCCGGCCCCCCAGACCCTCAACACACCGCTCGGGAACCCATTCCCTCGGTGTGTTGTCGTTTTGGCAACCGTGGTGAAACTCTTTCTTTTTATTCTTGCCCGTTGCCTTGACAAGTTCATCGCCTCACCCCAAAAATTACTTGAAGACGGGAACTTCCTGCTTCCTGGCGAGGTCTGCTCTCGGAACCGATCTGGACCATAACCTGTTTTTTTCACCCCTCAATCCTGCCTGAAAAACGATGACGGAACCATTTTTTTCCTCACCAACGCCCGCCAGCCCCTCGGCCCACGGCGGCAGGATTCCCCCCCAGAACATTGAGGCGGAACAATCGGTGCTGGGCACTATTCTCCTCAAAGACCAATCCCTTGGGACGGTTCTTGAAATCCTCAAGACCGACAACTTTTACCGTCCCGCCCATCGCCTGATCTTTGAGGCCATGATTCAGCTTTTTGAAAGAAATGAGCCGCAAGACCTGATCACCGTCACCAACCAGCTGAAAAACAATAACACCTTGAATGAGGCCGGGGGCAACGCCTATCTCTCGACCCTGACCGACATAGTGCCGGTCACCGCCAATCTCAGTCACTATGCCCGCATCGTTCACCAAAAGGCCATCCTTCGCAGCCTGATCCAGGTCAATACCGAAATCGCCACCCGCTGTTACGATGAGCAGGGTGATATTGATACACTGGTGGATGAGGCCGAACATGCCATCTTTGATATCGCCAATGCCAAGAGCAGTAAGGGCTTTGCCACCA
This sequence comes from Desulfocapsa sulfexigens, assembly GCA_020721165.1. GTDB lineage: Bacteria > Desulfobacterota > Desulfobulbia > Desulfobulbales > Desulfocapsaceae > UBA2270. Next base: position 2,581 of record DYNG01000146.1, on the reverse strand, counting down.
TGCCCGAGGCCATTCCCGCCGCCTTCAAAACCATCGAACGACTGTTTCAGCGCAAAGAGCTGATTACCGGCACGGCAACCGGATATGTCGAGATGGACAAAATGACCGCCGGCCTGCAACCTTCCGATCTCATCATCCTGGCCGGCCGCCCTTCCATGGGCAAGACGGCCTTTGCCATGAATATTGCCCAGCACGCGGCCATCGTTGACAAAGTGGGCGTGGGCATCTTCAGCCTGGAAATGTCCCATGAACAGTTGGTCATGCGCCTGCTCTGTTCGGTTGGCCGCATTGACTCCCAGCGGATCCGAACGGGCAAGCTGCAACCCGACGACTGGCCCAAACTCACCCGGGCGGTGGGCATGCTTGAATCAGCCCCCATCTATATTGACGACACTCCGGCCATCAATATCCTGGAAATGCGGGCGAAGGTAAGGCGACTCGCCACCCAGCACAATATCGGCATGGTGCTGGTTGACTATCTGCAACTGATGCGCGGGCGCAATGCCATTGAAAACAGAAATATGGAGATCAGTGAGATTTCCCGCGGTCTCAAGGCCATGGCCAAGGAGTTCAGGATTCCGGTGCTGGCCCTGTCCCAGCTCAACCGGGGCCTGGAGAGCCGTACGGACAAACGGCCCATGATGTCGGATCTGCGCGAATCCGGGGCCATTGAACAGGATGCGGATGTAATCTGTTTTATCTATCGGGATGAGGTCTACAACAAATCCGAAGACAATCCCGAGAAAGGGTTGGCTGAAATTATTATCGGCAAGCAGCGAAACGGCCCGACCGGCTTCTTCAAGCTCTCGTTCCTCAAGGAGTTTACCCTTTTTGAAAATATGAGCCACTTTGATGAGCCCCACTACTGATCCCGCTTTGGACTCTCGTCCTGCTCCTTTCGCCGCCAGACCAATGATGACGAAAATTTGACGAAACGAGATGGCAAGCCAGTTATTCCCTGCGACCGTCCAGTGGGCAGTGTGCAGGCAACGCGGCAGCCCCCTTTTATTCTTATGATATTGACAGACAGGTGCCCCGATGGTCATTCCCGAAGAGACGGATAAAAAATATACCTTCAAGAAAATAGAGGACAAGTGGCAAAAAATCTGGCAACAGGAGGCCAGCTTCGTTGTCACTGAAACCCCCGGCCAGAAAAAATACTATGCCCTGGAGATGTTCCCCTACCCATCGGGCCGTATCCACATGGGCCATGTGCGCAACTATTCCATTGGCGATGTGATTGCCCGCTACAAAAGGTTGCAGGGCTTCAATGTCCTGCATCCCATGGGCTGGGACGCCTTTGGCCTGCCCGCTGAAAATGCCGCCCAGAAGAACAACAGTCATCCCGCCCGCTGGACTTACGACAACATTGATTACATGCGCACCCAGTTGCGCCAGCTTGGTCTCTCCTATGACTGGAACCGGGAAATTGCCACCTGCAATCCCGCCTATTATCGCTGGGAACAGCTTCTTTTCCTGCAAATGTACGAAAAAGGGCTGGCCTATCAAAAGAACACGACCGTCAACTGGTGCCACTCCTGCCAGACCGTGCTGGCCAATGAACAGGTCATTGACGGCGTCTGCTGGCGTTGCGATCAACCGGTGAGCCCCCGACAGATGAATGGCTGGTTTTTCAAAATTACGGCCTATGCCGAAGAATTGCTGACGGATCTCGATCAACTGCGGGGCTGGCCGGAAAAGGTTGTCACCATGCAGCGCAACTGGATCGGCAAATCCGAAGGTCTCCTCTGTGACTTTAGCATTGTGGACAGCGACCAGACACTCTCCATCTTCACCACCCGGCCCGACACCATTTTTGGGGTCACATTCATGTCCATTGCCCCGGAACATCCTCTGGTGGCCTCGCTCATCACCGGAACCGAGCAGGAGCAGGAAGTCCTGGCCTTTATTGACACGGTCATCACCGAAAAACAGCAGCAGAAACCGGACGATGAACACGAGAAGAAAGGAATTTTCAGCGGCCGATACGCCGTCAACCCCTTCAACGGCGACACCATTCCAATCTTTATCGCCAATTTTGTCCTGATGGGCTATGGCACGGGGGCTGTGATGGCCGTGCCCGCCCACGACCAGAGAGACTTTGAGTTCGCCCGCGCCTATCAACTACCGATCAAACCGGTGGTCATTCCGGCGGGAATCCGCCTGGAGGCAGGCGAAATGGAGATCGCCAGCATCGAATCGGGCATCCTGACTGATTCAGGAGCATTCACCGGCCTGGAATCGGTGGCGGCAAAACAGGCCATTATCGAGTTTGCCATTGCCCACGGTTTTGGAAACGCTCATACCACATATCGCCTGCGGGACTGGGGGATCTCCCGCCAGCGCTACTGGGGCGCCCCCATCCCCATCATCTATTGCGACCAGTGCGGGATTCAACCGGTTCCCGTCAAAGATCTGCCCCTTACCCTCCCGGAAGACAACAACGCCGAACAGAGCCAATGCGCCCCCCTGCACCAGCGGCCATCGTTTATCAGCGCCTCGTGTCCGGCCTGCGGAGGCGCGGCGCGGCGCGAGACCGACACCATGGATACCTTTGTCGAATCCTCCTGGTACTTTGCCC
>DYNG01000145.1 GCA_020721165.1 Desulfocapsa sulfexigens | reverse complement strand
CCTCCTCCTTCTGCCCCTGTTGCCCCTGCTCCTTTTCCTTCCGCTGCTGCTCCTGCTGTTTTTGCAATTCAGCCAGCCTCGCTGCCACCAAAGCTCGATTTTCCCGGGCCTGTTTGGCCTGCGGATTCAGTTTGAGGCTGCCATCAAAGGCATCCTGAGCCTGCTGCCACAATTGCTCCGCCTGCTGGGGATTTTCTTCCCCCTTTTTGAACAGGGCATTGCCCAGATTATAATAACTCTGCTCCTGCAAATGCAGGTCGTCGGACTGCAAGGCCCGTTGAAACGAGAGAATCGCATCATCAAACAGGTTGTTCTTATACGCCGTGGCTCCTGCATTATAGTGCAGTCGTGGGTCGTCAGGCCGTTCTTGCAGGGCCTTCTCATATATCTCCTGGGCCGTTAGAAAATCTCCGGCCGCCCAGGCCTCTTCGCCTGGGGAGGCCATGACCGGCTCGGAACCGGCAGCCGCACCCGCCACCAGCAGGAGCAACAGGCTCCGCCCCCTCACCGTCCGTAGCCGCCGGCCAGCCGTCGGGATGATGGGCCGCCCGGCAGAGCGCTCCCGGCGGCGGCTGGTGATTATAAACTCCGCCACCAATAGGATAAGAGCCGCAGCCAACGGGAAACTGAAGCGCTCAATGGCCTGTTTATGCTGTTTTTCCATAATCTCCTGTTGCGGCAGCAGGGAGAGTTTCTGCTGATAGAGACGATCCAGCCCTTCGCCATTATGACCCAGCGGGACGAAGAGGCCGCCGGTGGCCTCGGCAATGGCCGTCAAGGTCTTTTCGTCCAGCCGCGACGAAACAAGCTCGCCTTTCTCGTCCCTCACAAATTGACCGGCTTTGCCGCTGCCGGTCAAAGGGATCAACTCTCCCTCACTGGTGCCGACCCCCACGGTGAAGATGGTCATGCCATTTTGCGCGGCTTGCCGGGCCGCCGCCAGGGTATCGCCCTCCAGACTTTCACCATCGGTGAGCAGCGCCAGAATTTTATGATTGCCGCTGTCCGCCAGGGTCGTCTCCGCCAGGGCAATGGCCGCCGCCAGATCGGTGCCGCCTCGGGGAATGGTGGAAGTGGTGACTGAGGTCAGGGAATCAGCAAAGGCGTTATAATCAATGGTCAGGGGGCAGGAGAGAAAAGCCGTGCCAGCAAAGGGAATCAAGCCCACCCGATCACCTTCCAGGCGACCGGTAAAATCGAGAATCGCCAGTTTGGCGCGCTCCAGACGATTGGGGCGGACATCCTCGGTCAACATACTCTTTGAGCTGTCCAGGGCAAAAAGGATATCAATCCCCTTTCGCTTTACATCCACCATCATAAAACCATACTGAGGACGGGCCAGGGCCAGAAAACAGCAGAACAGAGCAGTCAGCCACAGCCCCTTTTTCAGCAGGCGACGAGAGGGTGAAACCTTGCCCGTGAGCCGCTCAAGAAGATGAGCCGAGGCAAAGGCCTGCATCCGCCGCTGTCGTTGCCGGGTCATTACCCGAAAAAGAAAGACCGCGCCGGCACAGCTTGCCAGACCCGTTACTATCCAGTATGGTCGCGCCCAATCAAACATAGTTTGTACGAAATATCAGAGTGTTATAAGCGCCGTGCCCTGCGCGCCGGGGCCAGATGAGCCAGGATGCCGCCGCCAGCCTGCCATCGCCTGCCGCGATATCTGCGCTTCTGCGCTCAGGGAATCCGCCGCTCCCGAAGAGCGGCCTCAAGGCCCAGCAAGAGCAAGGCCGCCATCACCAACCAGGAAAAAAGTTCCCGATAGTTTTCAAATTTCTTGATTGTGCGCGTTGTTTTTTCCATCTGATTGATCTCTTCATAGACCTTTGCCAGAGACGGGGTATCCGTGGCCCGAAAATATCTGGCGCCGGTCATTTCCGCGACCTGGCCCAGGGTTTCGTCATCAATATCCACCCTGGTTCGCATCAATCGTTTGCGGCCAAAGGCATCCACGACCGGCATCGCCGCCTCGCCCTTGGTGCCGGCTCCGATGGTATAGACCTTGATTCCCAGGGTCTGCGCCGCTTCAGCGGCAACTATCGGAGGAACCGTGCCGGCATTGTTCATCCCGTCCGTCAGCAGAATCAGAATCCGGGATTTGGCCTCGGCATCCTGCAAGCGGCTGACCCCCACGCCAATGGCCGAGCCAATGGCCGTCCCATCCTCCACCATGCCGATACTGAGCGCGGCCAGCCGTTTGAACAGCCAGTCGTGGTCCAGGGTCAGGGGACTGGCCAGATATGGCCTGCCGCCAAAGGCCAGAAGACCGATGCGGTCATTGGGCCGCTGTTCCACAAATTGTTGAATAACCGACTTGACCACAATCAGACGATTGACGGCTTTCCCTTGCAGGGTAAAATCAAGGGCCTCCATGGAGCCGGAGACATCAACGGCCAGGAGGATATCAATCCCGCTGGCCTCAATCTCGGTGGTGGTATTGCCCAGTTGCGGACGGGCCAGGGCCACAATCAGCAGGGCCAGGGCCAGAAGTCGCAGGGCCACAAGCAGGCGGCCCGGCTGAATCTTGCGGCCTTCCGCCAGATGGGACAGGACGCTGAGCGTAGAAAAGAGCAGAGCCGGGGCCGGCCCTCTTTTCCCTTTGAGAAGGGCCAGGAGTGGCAGCAGGAGCAACAACCAGAGAAGCTGCGGATACAAAAAACGCATCATGGGCCTCCCTGGTCGGCCTGCCGGGAAGAATCAAGCTCTGTGGTCTGGATAAATTCGCGCACCGCCTGCCCCATCAGCTCCATCTCCGCAATATCCGGGGCATACCGGGCAAATTTCGCCAGATCACACTGATCGAGACAACGACCCAACCGGGACTGGTATTCCGCCAATTCTGGGGCCGCCGGAGTGCGGGCCGTCAGAGCCGCAAAGAATTCCTTGGTGGTCTGGCGGGTGGAATGGATCTGAAAACGGGACTCAATATAGCCGCGCAGAATTTCCGAAAGTCTGGTGGCATAGACCAAGGACTGAGACGGGGTCATCAGACCCCGCAGTTCATCAAGGGCGGCCAGGGCCAGGGCCGCCGCCGCTGCCGGTTTCCCGGCCTTTCTGCGCCGCCGCCAGAACACCACCCCCAGGAACAGAAGAGCGCCTGCGACCACGACCAGCAGGGCGATCAGGGGCCAGAAAAAAGGGCCGTGCATCACGGGCAACTGTACCGGCCCGTAAATATCGTGCAGGCTGGCGGGGAGTTCCGCCTGGGGGATCGCTGGAGTTGCCTGAGTCCCGGACGGGGCCTGCGGTATCAGTGGCAAGGGAAGATTGGTCTCCGGGGATGCCTCCGCCCCGGCCCGAGCCACACCGGACGATAACCAGCAGAGGACAACCGGCAGCAAAGAGAGAAAGCCTCGTTTTCTCATCGCAATCTCCTTTGCCGGGCCTTGAAAAATTGCAGGAGGGCCGGCAAATAGGGGGCGCCGGTGACCAGAGAGAGCAGATCCATACCCACCGAACGGATGACCCGCTGCAGGCTGAGCTGGCGACTGGCCGCCAGTTCAGCGAAGCCACGGCGCACAGCCGGATCCGAGGTGTTGATCTCCACCTGCCTGCCGCTTTCCGCGTCTTCAAGGGTCAACCAGCCCAGCGCGGGCAATTGCTGTTCACTGGGATCAGAAACAATCACCGCGACAAGATCATGGCGACGGTTGCTGACCTGAAGTTTGGGCCGTAATTGCTGGAGGGCCTCCTCAAAATCGCCGGGCAGACAAAAATCAGAAAGCAGAAACGAGACGCAACGGCGATGGGCCACCTGATTCAGGAAATCCAAAGGGGCAATCAGATCGGTTTTGCGACCCTGGGGCTGAAAAAACAAAATCTCCCGAATCACCCGCAGGATATGGGAATGGCCCTTCTTGGGCGGAATATACAGCTCCACAAAATCGCTGAAGAGAATCAGGCCCACTCGATCATTGTTGCGGCGGGCCGAAAAGGCCAGAACCGAACCCAATTCAGCCATCAGTTCTCTCTTTGACCCCCCGCCGGAACCAAAATCACCGGAGGCGCTGAGGTCAATGAGGAGCATAATGGTCAACTCCCGCTCTTCGGTGAACTTCTTGATATGAGGAATACCGGTGCGGGCCGTGACATTCCAGTCAATGGCCCGGATATCATCGCCGGGCACATACTCCCGCACCTCGTCAAAATTCAT
>DYNG01000004.1 GCA_020721165.1 Desulfocapsa sulfexigens | reverse complement strand
TCATCCACCTGGGCCCGTTCCGAGACTGAGCGGCGCCTTATTGGTCAGCAGGGGGAAAAGGTGGTCATTTTTGAACTGCAGGGCAGCCTTTTTTTCGGCACTTCCTACAAACTCTATTCGCTCCTGGAGCCGGAAATCAGGAATCGGAACTATATTGTCCTTGATCTGCGCTTCGTGCAGTCCGTTGATATCACCGCCGTTCACATGCTGGTTCAAGTGCGGGATATGCTGGTGGAGCAGGGAAAGTATCTCCTTCTCAGCGATGTTCGCGAGCAGTTGCCCAATGGCCGCAATTTGCGGGAACTGTTTGAGCAGACCGGTCTGATTGTCCCGAAGGACTCCTCTGACGATCCCACCCGGAAAAATTTCGTTCAGGTCTTTCCTTCCTTGCAGGATACGATCGAATGGGTGGAAGAGAAGCTGCTGGGAGACACCCGGGGAGACAAGGCGCCGGAAGGTGAAGAGAGCCTGTTGCTTCTGGCGGAGATGGTGCTTTTTCAAGGACGAAAAGAGGAGACCCTGGAAGACCTGGAGCAGCGGATGGAACAGCGATCGTTCAAAGCCGGAACCATTATCTATGATATTGGTGATCCCGGTCATGAAATTTACCTGATCCGTCGGGGAGAGATTAAAATCATGGCGCCGATCGGCGGCAGTCGGCAACTGCACCATGTGGCGAGTATGGGCCGGGGCTTTTTCTTCGGGGGGCTGGCCTTTCTCGATGGTCATCCTCGTGGAGATATGGCGGTGGCCCAGAAGGATGTGGAGGCGTATATGCTGACCCTGGAGCAGTTCAATCAGTTGGCCGAGGAGCATAAGCGGATGGCCCTGGTGCTGCTGTCGGCCATTTCCCGAACCCTGGCCCACCGTCTGCGCTACGCCAACGGTGAGCGCACCCTGATGCACGCCTGATAAGGAGAGGCTCTGATGACGAACGAGAACAGGGGTGAGCATCCCCAACGATTCAAACTGGGTATCGAGTTTGATGGCGGCCGTTACAGCGGCTGGCAGCAGCAGACCGACGCCCGTACCGTGCAGGGCAGCCTGCTCCAGGCCGCCGCCGCTCTTTTTGGCGGCGAAGTGGATATTCAAGGCAGCGGCCGCACCGATGCCGGGGTGCACGCCCTGGACTTTACCGCCCATCTGCACGCCGTCACCGGCCTGTCGCCCCATGAAATCAAGGAAAAAATGAATAAACTCCTGCCCCGGGATATTGTCATTCGGGACTGCAAACGGGCCGGGGCCAGATTTCATGCCCGACACCACTGCATAGGCCGCAGTTATTGCTATCAGATTGCCCCCCAGAAGATTGCCCTGGGCCGGAATTTTGTCTGGTCTGTGGATGGCGATCTGAATGGGGAAAAGATGCAGGCGGCCGCCTCCATTCTGGTGGGGATGCACGATTTTACCTCCTTCACGGATCGGCAGACCGTCAAAAAGAAGTCGCCGCTGGTGATGGTGCATCAATGCCAGGTGGTCAGGCGGGATGTCGTTGTTCTGGTGCGGGTGGTTGGTTCGCACTTCCTGTGGAAGATGGTGCGCCGCCTGGTCGGGGTTCTGGCGGCGGTCGGGAAAGGGGATCTGACCCCGGACGAAGTGCGGGGATTTCTGCAGACGCCGGTCTCCCTCGCCCATTTGACGGCGCCGGCCCAGGGCCTGTTTTTTGAACGGGCCTTTTACGATCAGGAAGAGTTGACGAGTTTTATTGAAAAGGAGGAGCTGGATGCGATTATGCAGCGATAAGGGGCTGGGTAAGCCGTCGTTCAAAAATAACTCATACTTTTTTGTCTCCAAGAACGGCATAAGGGGCCGTAAAGAAATGGAAAAAAGTATTGGTTATTTCTTAACGGCCCCTAAGAGCGAACAGCCAGCCCGGTGCCGGAGGGTTTGGACATGTTTGTCAACACCCTGCTGAAATACTGGACTTATCGGCTTTTTGCCCCGGGCGTGGTTCTGCGGGCAACCTACGAGGCCTTTCGTGAGCTGCTGGTCTTTGACAGTGAGAGCCATGAGCGGATGGCAGCGCTGGAGGCCCTCTATTATCAGGGGAAAAAAGAGGATTTCTGCCGGATAGCGGCGCGCTATGAGGCCCTGTCAACCAGTGTGGGCGGCATGGTCACCAGCCTGGAGAGAATGGCGCCGACCTCTTTTGTCACCTTGCGGGAGTATTACCGAAAATGTGATTTTTATGGGAAACTGCTGCTCGCTCCTCCGGCTCTGGATTGTGGGCCGCCCTTTGTTCTCTCCCTTGCCGGAATCCCGTGTCCCTCCTCCCTGGTTGGCGGAAAAAGCAGCGCTTTGATGGAGTTGAAGACCTCCTTGCACCTGCCGGTTCCCCCCGGATTTGTCATTACCGTCAACAGCTGTCACTATCTTCTGGAGTATAATGACCTCCGCCGCCGGATCAATACCGTTCTGGCATCGCTTGAGCTTGGTGATCCTGGACTCGTGGAGTCGGTCTCGCAGGAATTGAGACGCCTGATTCTTGAGGCGGAAATTCCACCTGCCATTGCCGAGGCCATTCTCAGCGCCCACACGGCCCTGGCCGCCTCCTCCCCCCCGGGACCAGAGGGGCAGCCTCTGCGAGTGGCCGTGCGCAGCAGCGCTGTGGGTGAAGACGGAGAATGTTCGTTTGCCGGTCAGTATACCACTCTTCTCCATGTGGAAAAGGAGGCGCTCCTGGCCTCTTATCTTGCCGTGATTGCCAGCAAGTATTCGTCAGCGGCCCTGGCCTATCGTCTTCATTGCGGCTTGAGCGACGAAGAGAGCCCGATGGCGGTGATGGTGGTGGCCATGGTGGACGCCCGGGCCAGTGGCGTGGTGTACACCCGTGATCCGGCAGGATTGTCTTCCCATATCCTGACGATTCATGCCGTGGCAGGAGAGGGAGAGGCGCTGGTCAGCGGCCGGGTCATTCCCGAACAGATTCTGGTGGAAAAAAAGCCGGATCAGCCCCTGGGGCCCGATGGGGATGGAGGGGGCCGTGGTTCGGGATCTGACATATTGACCGCAAGCCAGGTGGCCGAACTTGCCCAGACGGCCTGGAAAATTGAAGAACAACAGGGCGCCCCCCAGGACATTGAATGGGCGGTGGGGGCAGAGGGGCAGATCGTCTATCTCCAGTGTCGTCCTTTGCGCATCCAGCCCCCAGCGAATAATCGCGACCGCGAAACAATTTCGGTCACTGAGCGCCCTCTTTTTGAAGGGGGGATTATGGCCGCTGCCGGGCAGGCTTCGGGAAGGGTCTATTGTGTGGACGCCGCCCATCCCCTTGAACTGACGCCGTCTGGCGCTATTCTCGTTATTCGTGAAACCCTGCCCGCATTTGTCCAGGCGCTTGACCGGGTCAGCGGGGTATTGGCTGAACTGGGGAGTGTGGCCGGTCATTTTTCGACCGTCTGTCGGGAATTTGGCATCCCCTTGCTCTGTGGCTTACCGGCGGCGCAGCAATGGCTCCAGCAGGGAGAAATGATCACCATGGATGGTGAGAGCAGGACGGTGTACCGGGGCGATCTGCTGGCGCAACTGACCAGAAAACCCCTCCATGAAGTGCAGAAAGACCTGCCTTTTTACCGTCGCTTACGGCAACTGCTCGATACGATTACCCCGCTCCATTTGCTTAATCCGCAGGCCCGCGATTTTGCCCCGGAATCGTGTCGTTCTTTCCATGATATCATCCGTTTCGCGCATGAACAGGCAGTCCGAAGCATGTTTTCACTGGGCGACGGTCTGGGAAATCGGGCCGGTGGCAGGAAAAAATTGCTCTCTAACCTTCCTTTTGATATCTTTGTCGTTGATGTGGGTGGCGGCTTCTTGCCCATGCCTGGTCAACAACAGGAGAAAATCGGACTTGATCAGATCGCCTCTCTGCCCTTTCTGGCCTTATGGCATGGCTTGACGCACTCGTCGATTCAATGGCAGGATCGGGCCCATTTCGATTGGAAACGATTTGGCGAATTGAGTCTCGCCGATGGCATCACCAGCAGTGATGCCGCTGATTTTGCCAGTTATGCCGTCCTGGGGGCCGATTTCGTACATCTGATTATGCGTTTTGGCTATCATTTCACCTTGGTGGATGCCCTTTGCGGATCGGATCGGGCCAGCAACTATTGTCAGTTTCGGTTTTCTGGCGGTGGCGCCGATTTTTCTGGTCGCCTGCTGCGCCTTGATTTTCTTCGTACCATCCTGACCCGCGCTGATTTTCAGGTCGAAATCAGCGGGGATCTGCTTGATGCCAGGGTTGCTGGTGTGACGGCCCCGGATATGGAAGCCCGATTGCGGACTCTGGGTCGTTTGCTGGGAGGGACGCGACTGCTGGATCTGACCCTCCATAAGCCGGAGGATGTCAGTCAATTTGTGGATAATTTTCTGGCGGTTGCTGATTAATTCCAATTCGCATTCAAGTTGTCACCGAGAAGGCAAGCGAATGGCAACGAAGCAGTACAAGGAGTACGGTGAAGAGCAATGCAGTGTAGCCGACGAATGAGACGGCTTGAATGCGAATTGGAATAAGAGGGAAGAACAGAATGGCATATACTCTCACCTGGCTGACCAGGCAACTTGCGGTTGGTTCGGCCCCCTCGTCGTACGAGGATCTTGATGCGATTGCCGCCCAGGGAATTGACGCCATTGTCAATCTCTGCGGCGAATTTTGTGACCTGCACCAGATCGAGCAGCAGTCCGGGTTTGAGGTGTATTACCTGCCGGTGGCCGATGAGTGCGCTCCGGATTTGGAGAGGATGGAGCAGGCCCTGGACTGGCTCGATGAGGCCCTCTATCTGAAGAAAAAAATCCTGATTCACTGCCGGCATGGCCTGGGGCGGACTGGCACCTTTGTCTCTGCCTATCTTTTGCGGCGCGGCCTGGGGCTGAAACTGACAGAAAAAAAACTCAAATCCGTCCGGGTTTCCCCGGGCAGTTACAGTCAGTGGCAACTCCTGCGCAAATACGGAAAACAGCAGGGAGAGCTGGAGGCGCGGGAACCCACCCTGGAAGAGAAAGAGACCGTGGATCTGCACCCTTTTTTCAAGGAATACGCAGAGCTTCTCGATGAGGCTGACAGCCTGATGAAAGCGCGAGGAGGTGATCCACAGGCCCTCGATGCCGCCACCATTTGCCATGATTTTTTTACCATGGATCTGATTGAGGCCGTGGCCCTCAGTCACGCCCTGAACCGGAAACTCACCCGGGAACAGCGGGCGGCGGCCATGGAGCGGGCCTGCGCCTGGTCGTGCAGTCTCAAGCAAATGGCGCCGACGGAAGAGGGAGGCGAACAGCGGGCCGTGGTGTTGCAGATGGCGGTGACGGAGCCTCTCTCCTGCCCCTTGCTGGTGGATGGCGCCCGTTGTCTGCTTCATACCCATCGTCCACTGCGCTGTCGTGCTGGTCTTGAGGCAGAGGAGCGAGAGAGATTACGAGCCTCGGTGGCCGAGTGTTCACGAACGGTCTTTCTGGCCCTGACCGGAGTCTTTCCACCAGTGGCGGGGCTTCAGTTTTCAATTTTTGACACCATTTCCGGCCGTTTTGTGCAGCAGTATTTTCAGGCCATGATCAAGGAGCCGCAAGGATAAGCCGTATGACTGATGAATCAGCGCCGCTAAAAAAATTGCTCATCGTTGATGATGAACAGGATCTTCTTGATCTGCTCAAAAAGGTCCTCTCGAAAAAATGCGCCTGCGAAGTGGCTCTGACCAGTTCCAGCGTCAAGGCCCTGGAACTGGTCAAAAGCTGGGAACCTGATGTAGTTCTCACCGACATTATTATGCCTGATATGGATGGCATCGCTCTGCTGCAAGCCATTACCGCCATTGATCCCACCATCAGCACGATCGTCATGACCGGGTATGGCACCATTGAGATGGCGGTGGGAGCCCTCAAAGATGGTGCGTACGATTTTTTTGAAAAACCATTTGATAATAATAAGATCAGCCAGGTGGTCCGGCGGGCTCTGGAGAGAACCTTCCTGTTACGAGAAAATTTCCGCCTGCAGCAGCGCTTACTCAGTGGTAGCGCGGTTACCGGTTTTATCGGTCAATCGCCCCCCTTGCAGAAAGCGATTGCCCTGCTGGCCCGCCTGGGCAAAAGTGACGCCACGGTGCTTATTCGCGGGGAATCCGGGACAGGCAAGGAGGTGGCCGCCCGGACCATTCATGCCATGAGTAAACGGGCCGAGAAAAAGATGATCGTGGTCAACTGTCCGGCCCTGCCGGAACAGATCCTGGAGAGCGAGCTCTTTGGCTACTGCAAGGGCGCCTTTACCGGCGCGGAGCGGGATAAGACCGGTCTCTTTCTGGCGGCTGAGGGCTCGACCATCTTTCTCGACGAAATCGCGGATATTCCTTTGGGGTTGCAGACCAAGTTGCTGCGGGTCCTCCAGGAGAAGGAGATTCAGCCTTTGGGACAGACCAAAACCCTGAAGGTGGATGTCCGGGTTTTGGCCGCCACCAATCAGGATCTGGAGGCCAAGATTGCCCGGGGTGAATTCCGTGAGGATCTTTTTTATCGTCTCAATGTGATGACCGTGACCTTGCCGACCCTGGCCGAGATCAGGGATGACATCCCTCTGCTGGCCCAGCATTTTCTGGCGTTGTATGCGCGGGAATATGAGCGCGAGGGCATGGAGATAAGCCCTGAAGCCCTGCAGTGCCTGATGCGCAGAGAGTGGCAGGGGAATGTGCGGCAGCTGCAAAATGCCATTAACCGGGCCGTGCTTCTTTCTGACAACGGGATCATTACCCCTCAGGATCTGGCTGGCCAGGAAAAAAGCCGGGTGAGGGGAGAAGGTGTATCGTCCCCCATTCCAGACTGTGTTTACCAACTTTCCTACCGACAGGCCAAAGAGCAGGTGATCGCCCCTTTTACCAAAAGCTACCTCTGTCGTTGCCTGGAAATGACGAAGGGCAATGTGTCAGCGGCGGCCAAGGCCAGTGATATGGAACGGCAGGCCTTCCAACGCTTGCTCCGTCGTTATGACATTGACGCCAATGCCTTCCGGGTGTCCTGATCTCCCCTCCTTTCTCTGTTCCCGTCTTGTCCGTCTCACAACTACGACGATACGGCATTCTGGAGTGTCCTTTGACACCGGAATGTTTCACTGAAACCTTTTTGTTGCAGATCAAACAGTGCTTGGCAAGCCCTTTTTTTCTTGCCTGGTGAGGGGCGATATCGCTCATTAGCCTGTAACTATCTTATATTCCATCCTCTTTTATTTTTTGCGACAAATTTGCTTTTTTGGCTCTCTTCGTGCATAACAAGAAGTGTCATAAGATTTTCTTTCGTCAATGAAATGCGACCCGTTATCACTCACTCCTTCCTCTTTTTCGCGATGCCACTGCGATTATTTTTCATCTTGACGGTTTTGGTGTTGCCGTTGACCCTGCTTTGTGTTCCCGACCAGGCCTGGGCCCTGCAATCACATGGGCCGCCGGAAGGGATTTTCGTGCATCAGTTGGCGCACCTGTTTTATGCCGCCGCTCTTGGCTATTTTTTCTGGGATGTGGGCCGCAACGCCTTTCCGGGGAAGGGCTGGCGCTATCTTCAGGTCTTCTGTGTGCTGATGATTCTCTGGAATCTTGATGCCTTTACCGGCCACTGGGTGGGATTTCATATTGCCAATGCTGACATCATTCGTCCAGACGGCTATTTTTCTTCCCAGATAGCAGGCCCCTTTTCTCCAACCAAGCTCATTTATTTTCTGGCCACCCTGGATCATCTCTTCAGCGTGCCGGCCATTTTTTTCCTTTTTCTCGGGATGCGCGCACTCTATCGCAGTACGGAAGGGGAGGAGGAGAAATGATCAACCTGCCCCTGTTCCCCGCTATTGTCACCGATATGACGGGGTCCTTTTTTATTATTATTTTTTCCTTTCTGGCCCTTCGTTACGCCTGGTTGCTGACCAAAAAGCAACCGGAAAATTTTTTATGGGGTTTTTTGTTCTATTTCTGCCTGACCCTGGCCTCCTTTGCCATCTCCCGGGCCCTTGGCCATCTGGTCAAACATATTCTCCTGTTGACAGGGAATCAGGAAGCCTGGCAGACCATTTCTCCGGTGTCCGGCGGGGTGAATACCCTGCTCATGATTTCACTGGCCGCCGTTACCATCTATTATCATAAAGGCATTGAGGGGTATCAGGCCATCAGGACCAAGGCGAAAAGCCTGAAAGAAGCCTATGATCAATTGGGGGTGGCGGCGGGTCAACTCCAGGAAATGAATCTGCATCTGGAAGAGAAGGTGGTGGAGCGCACCCTGGAACTTTCCGCCTCGGAGAAAAAATTTCGCAATCTGTTTAATAATTCCAAAGACATGGTCTATTTCAGCGATGTCTCGAATCACCTGCTTACCATGAACAGCGCCGGATTTATCATGCTCGGTTATCCTCCCGAGGGGGTACCGACCTTAAATCTGGTTGATATCTTCACCAATGAGGATGAGCTGGTCAGTTACCACGAGACCCTCTTGGGCCAAGGATTTGTCGAGGATCTGGAGGTTGAGTTGACCAAAGCAGATGGCAGCGGCATTCCCGTTCTGCTTTCGGCAACCGCCGTGTATGACGATGAGCACCAGTTTATTGGTTGTGAGGGGATCGGCAAGGATCTGACCCGCATCAAAACCATGATGGAGCAGTTGGCGGCCAGTGAAAAGATGGCTTCCGTGGGCCAGATGGCGGCCGGGGTTGCCCATGAGATCAACACTCCGCTGGGGGTCATCCTTGGGTATACGCAGTTGATGATGGACGACTTTACTCCAGACAGTGAACCGGGCCAGAACCTGGTCATCATTGAACGACAGACCAAGGCCTGCCGTAAAATTGTTGCCGATCTGCTCAAATTTTCCCGGCAGTCAGAAAGCGCCCGTGAAAATGTGGCGATCAATGAGATCCTGCTTGATGTCATCGCTGTGACCCAGCACTCTCTGAACATGGATCATATCATCGTCCATCCACAGTTGGCTGACAATTTGCCCCCAATTGTCGGTGACACCGAACGATTGCGCCAGGTTTTTGTCAACTTGGTGAACAACGCCCATCACGCCATGGAAAAAAATGGTTCTGGCGATCTCTTTCTGCAAACCCGCCTGGACCCTATTCACCAGGAGGTGGTGGCCACAGTCCGCGATACCGGTCACGGTATTCCCGAGAAGATCCGGGCCAAAATTTTTGATCCCTTTTTCACCACCAAATCGGTCGGAAAAGGGACCGGCCTTGGTCTTTCGGTTTCTTATGGCATTATTCAGGATCATGGTGGCAGGATTGAGGTGGAAAGTCCGGTGACGGACGAACAGTCCGGTGAGAAAAAGCAGGGCACGGCCTTCCTCGTCATATTTCCGGCGCTTGGGCCTGAAAAGCCGAGCATCAAGGAATAAGTCTGGTAGGCAGTCGTGAATTGGCGTACGGAGAAGTGACTATCAATGAACACAAACAGATGAGGGGAGGTAGATCATGGCAGAGATTTTAGCATTGGATGATGTGTTGGATGCAACCGTGCTCATTGGCAAGATTTTGACCAAAAAGGGGCACAGCGTACATTCCTTTACCGAGGAAGACGAGGCCATTGCCTATGCCAGGACGCATAAAATTGACCTGGCCATTCTTGACATCAAATTGAAAAAGATGAGTGGGGTTGAGGTGCTGGGAATGCTCAAAGCGACAACCCCGGAGATGCGGGCCATTATGCTCACCGGCTATCCCACCGTGGAAACGGCCCGTGAAGCCATCAGTCTGGGAGCGGATGAATATTGCGTCAAACCCATTGATCGTGATGAGCTCGAAGAAAAGGTGGAAAAGGTATTAAAGGCAAGTGGTAAAAAAAGCAGTATCACCGTGTAGTTTTTTAGGCTCATAAGAGGAGTCTGCTCTCGTTCTGCCGGTGTACAAACCTGTTCCCTATCATTCAGGAGGATAAAATTCCATGGATATAAAAACAATAAATCTGGCCCGGGCCAAGATGTACCATTTCCTTTCTGCAGCCTATCGGGACGAGATTCCCCTGCATCTGATTGAACAGATGCAGGGAGGAGAATTCTTGGACCGTATTATTAAATTACAGGAGGTGTGTACCATTCAGGATTTCTGTTCGGGCCTGAGTCGGATGACAACCGCCCTGAGCGCTGGAACGGCCCAGGAGGTCTTCAGCCAACTCCGCTATGAATATGCCGATCTGTTTCTCAATGCCAGCAATAATCCGGCCTTCCCCTATGAATCCTGTTACGCCACCCGTGAACCCCTGGTTATGCAGGAGCCGGTTGTTTCCATGCGCGCGGCCCTGAATGCCGCTGGTGTTCATAAGAACCCAGACTATTTTGATCTTGATGATCATATCGCGGTTGAATTGGAATTTATGCGCTATCTGGCAGAACGGGCCGCCTACAACGATGAAGATCAGGCCAGTCAGTTTTCGTTTCTCCGCAATCATCTCATGGGCTGGACGGTCGAATTCTGCGCGGTTCTGGCCTCTGCAGCCAAGACAGATTTTTATCGTGGTCTTTCCGAGTTGACCATGAGCTTCCTTTTCAATGAGCGGATGTACTCTTTCTCCATGCTTTCTGAACAGGCCACCAATCAGGCCTATGTCACTATTCTTGAGCAGATGGCCGCCGCCATTAACTCCCTCGACCTGGGTGATGAATACACCACCATCGCCGAAGGCGCGGAGGCGCCGGAAAAGATGCGCAGTGTCAATACCCACTGCTATATCTGCCTGGGACTCTGCGGTCAGGAAGTCAAGGTGAAGGACAATATCATCACCGGCTGCAAAGGGCTGGCCGGTGACCCCAAAGGGGGGGGGCGACTGTGTGTGAAAGGGGCCAATGCCCATAACAACACCTACAGCGCCTATCGGCTCAAGACCCCGCTGATCAAGGAAAACGGCCGTTTCCGCAAGGCCGGTTGGGATGAGGCCATGGGTCTTGTTGTGGAAAATCTGAAAAAGATAGAGCCGGTGCAACTTGGCTTCCACCAGGGCAACGATTTTAATATGTGGTGTCACGACGCCGTAATGGCCGCCTATGGGACCCCGAACAAGGTCAGCCATCGCCAGATGTGCGATAATCCGGCTCGTATGGCCAATGAAAAAAACTACAGTGAAAAACGCCCCTGGATTGATTATGCCAACTCCAAATTCATCCTGCTCTTTGGCATCAATGAGTTGGCCACTTCCGCCGGGCAACGAAAGGTGACCCTGCTCAAACAGGCGGTTAAAAACGGGGCCAAGCTGGTGGTGGTGGACCCCCGCCGTTGCGAGACCGCCGCCATTGCCACCGAGTGGATTGCCATTCAACCCGGCACCGATGGGGCCATGGCCATGGGGATGTGCCATACCCTGGTGTCCGAAGAGTTGTATGACAAGGAGTTTGTCGAGCAATGGACATATGGGTTTGAGGCCTTCAAAAAACGGCTTCTGGGTGAGGAGGATGGTATTCCCCGTACTCCGGAATGGGCGGAGAAGATTTGCGGTGTCTCTGCGGCAACCATCCGCCGCCTGGCCCGCGAATTTGCTGCCGCCTCTCCGGCTGCTGGCAGTAATTCCTGGACCGGCGTCTCGCAGGGCGCCAACACCCTGCATGCCGTTCAGGCCCTTATTGCCCTGAATGCCTTGATGGGCTGCTTTGATGCTCCAGGTGGGCCCGGTCTCATCAGTAAATTCAAGCTGGCATCACCCTGGGCGGATGATCAACCCAAGCCGCCCAATAATGCAGCCAAGGTCAAACTGGACAAGAGTCATCTCTGGAGCGGCTGGATCCCCGGCTACTTTGAAAAGGATGTTGATGAGGGCAAACTCAAGGCCATGCTCTGCTATTTTGGCAATCCAGTAATGTCCTCTGGCAATGAACCCTCCATCAAACGGGCCATTGAAAAGCTTGACTTCTCCTGCTCCATTGACTGTTTTATGTCCAATACCACGGAGCTCTGCGATGTAGTGCTGCCGGATTGTACTTACCTGGAACAGAGTCGGGTGGTTTCTGACTGGATGTACGAGGCCTTTCTCTCCCTGGGCCAGAAGGCGATTACCCCCATGTATCAGGCCCGTTCCATTGTATCTATTTTCTCGGAGCTGGCGCGAAGGTTGGGGTTTGGGGAATATTTCCCGTGGAAGAGCGATGAAGAATACATGGAAAATCAGATGCGGAATCAGGCAATCAGCCTCGATGATCTGAAGAAAACCGGATATTACATCACCAATCCCCAGGAATTCTATAAATATAAAACCTGGGGCTCGATGAATCCTCCGGCCGGCTACGGTTCTTCCGGCAGCACCAAGACCGGGAAATATAACTTTATTAATCCTCTGGCCGAAGAGAACGGGGTGGATGGCCTGCCGGACTATAAAGAACCCTGGGAAGATTGGCCAGAGCTGCAACCGGATAGCGAATACCCGATGATTACCGGCTTCTTCCGGGTCATCGAACATGAGCATACCAGCACTTTCTGGAATGTGGCCCTGATGAAACAGTGCGGCACCAATCCGGTCTGGATCAACTTTGTGGATGCCAAGAATCTGGGCATTGTCACGGGTGATGAGGTTGTTATCTCTTCTCCCTGGGCACAGGTGAAGGGCAAGGCCTTTGTGACCTGGGATATAAGCCAGGGGGTACTGGCGGCTGCCGGGGGTTTTGGTCATAAATATGGCTTGGAGGGCGATCCCAAATACCCGCAGTTCAAGGGATTCAACACCAATGTCCTGATGCCGCCCAATGTGGCCTGTAAATGGACGGGAACTCCCCCGCTCAAATACATCAAGACCAATATCAAAAAGGCATAAAGGAATGAGTGGGCAGGAGTGATATCGCTCCTGCCCACTCATCATTTGCGGCGTATCAACGACATGGAACCCGTCAGCGAACTCAAATATGTCAAGGTCTTCCAGAAGGTGACCAAGCTCATGAGCATGGCGCTTGATCACCAGCAGGTGATGGACACGATTGTCCGTGAACTGCCAGCCTTGCTTGATATTGATGCCGCCACTATCCGCCTCCTTGATGCCTCAACCGGCTCGTTTGTTCTAGGTGCCGCGCATGGCCTGTCCATGGAGTACCTGTCGCGCAACCAGATTGACACAGACAAGACGATGACCATGATTCACTCCGGCCGTCCGGTGGCCAGTGTCAATGTAGATCAAACGGCTCAGGGCACCGATAAGGAATTGGTTGATCAGGAGGGGATTAAGAGTGTCCTCACCCTGCCCATCCTGTTCCAGGATTCGGTGATTGGCATTCTTCGTCTGCTCACCCGTCGTCACCGTCTGTTTACCCCTGATGAAATCTCCTTTTCCATGGCCCTGGCCGAGCAGGTGGGAATTGCCATTGCCAATGGCCGGATGTTCACCGAGATGGAAAACCAGATTGATTTTATGCAGGAGATGCAGAAAATCTCCAGCCTGGTCAACTCGACTCTGGATCTCAATGCCGTCTTGCAGATTATTGTGAATCGTCTCCCGCGCAGTATGGGGTGCAAGGCCTGCACCATCCGTCTGCTGCGACCGGAGAATAATCAGTTGGAACTGGTGGCCTCCTCTGGTTTGTCGGAAGGGTATCAGCAGAGAGGACAGGTGGAAAACGAACACAATATCGCCGTGGCCCTCACGGGGGCGCCGGTTTCCATTTACGATGTCAGCCATGATGAACGGGTGTCCTACAAAGAGGATATGGAAAAGGAGGGTATCAAATCCCTGCTGGCAGTCCCCATCAAGGTGAAGGGGGAGGTTATCGGCATTATTCGGGTTCTTTCTGCCACCTCCCACTGTTTTACCAGCAGTGAGATCAATTTCGCGGCGACCATGGCCGAGATTGGCGGCGCCGCCATTCAGAATGCGCGCACCTACCAGAAAATCACCCTTCTTTTTAATCAGGTGGAGGAAAGTGAGCGGTTTGTCGCCAATATCCTCAACTGTATCCGGCCGCAGCTTGTGGTCGTGGATCGCCAGCAGCATATCGTGCTGACAAACCGGGTCTTTATTGCCGCCATGAACAAGGAGGAGAATGAACTGCTGGGGGCTGATTATCACAGCCTGTGGCAGGAAAATCATTGCGCCAGGGAAAATTGTCCGGTTGAACAGGTCTTACAGACCGGGATGGCCGCCAGCTATGAACATCAGGTGATGAAGGATGACGGCCCGCACTGGGTCGAACGAACAGCCTCGCCCATGCTGGATGAGCGGGGTGAAGTGGAGTTCGTGATTGAGGTGATCCGTGATATTACCGCCAAGCGGCAACTGGCCCAGGAGCATCTGGAACGGGTCAAGCTCCAGGGGGTGGTGGAACTGGCCGGGACGGTGGCACATGAGATCAACTCCCCTCTGTTCGCCGCACTTGGCACGGCCCAATTATTGGAGGAAGACCTGGATTCAACGGAACTGATTGCCGATGTACAGACCATTATTCGCAACTTGAAAGCGATTGGGGCCTTGACCCAAAAAATGACCAGCATGACCGGTTTTGAAAGTCGTGACTATGTGGGAGAGACAAAAATCGGGGAGTTGCGGTAAGTTCCCTTTGTGAATCAAGGTGCAACAAAAAAGTTTCTGAGCATATTTTTTATGGCACATATTCTTTCTTTTTCACCTGGAAATCCGGCGTGAAGAGAAGAAAAAGGCTGGTTATTCAATAGAATAGGAAAAAAGGAGGGGAAAAAGAAAAGCTGGCTCCAATCTTGCTTGTACAAATCTCACATACAGCCTTGAGTACGGAGCAGAGAAACCAAAAAAGGAGGGAATATGGTACAGCAAAGGGCACATTTTACACTACCGTCTTTATCTCAAGTCGTTCTTATTTTAAACAGGAGGTGGATGATATGAATCTCAGATTTCGTCTGTTACCGGTCCTTGCTCTGGCGATGACCATGCTTTTTGCCCCTCAGGCACGAGCGGAAGAGCCTGCCGTCCCGACCATTGCCATTGACAAAACCACCCTGGATAATGGTGGAGATATTGTGATCACCGGCAAGGCCCCGGCTGGTTCTCAGGTCTTCGTAGAAATTTGTTCTGCCGATAAAAAAGTCCGCGCCAATCGCTTTGACGGCAAAAAAGATGAGAAAACAGGCAAGATCCCCTACAAGTTTTATATCACCAAGGATATGCCCGCTTTCTACAAAATTCTGGTTCCCAAAGGGATGCAGGGTGAGTTGGACAAGGCCAAGGCCGACGGCAGCAAATGGAAGTACTCAGAGGTCCTGAAAAAAATCGGGGCTGACGCCGCCTACAATGCCCCGGCCAAGATCAAAATTGATAATTATCAGGCCACCATTATGGCCAGTATTATCGGCTCTCGTGGCACCCTGCTGCCGGAACTGGATGCCAAAGCGGTAAAAAGCGAATCCATGAAACTGGCCAAAGGCCGGTTCCGCAGTGTGGGTAAGCTGTTGGGCGCCGATGTCGAGGTACAGCCTGACGGCACTTACTCTGCCAAGCTTAAGATGCCCGCCAGCCAGGCTCCTGGAAGCTACAACATTACGGTGACAGCTGTCAGTGGTGAGAAAGACGCAGTGAAAAAGGTCAGCAGTGAGATCAAATCCTTTGAAAACAAAATCTCCTTCCCCACCGTCTACCTGAAAAATGCCGGCACCAGCATCAATCTGCTCTGGCCCTTTATCCTCTGTCTGGCCATCTCCATCTTCGGCATCCTCATGGGCGCTGGCGGTGGCTTTATCCTCAACCCGATTCTGGTCACCCTGTTCCCCCTGCCGCACACCATCGTCGCCGGCACGGTTATGCCCACCGTCCTTTTTGCTCAGATAACCGGAATCATGAACTACAATAAGGTGAAATTCATCAACTGGAAACTCGGCATCGGTATTGGCTGTGCCATGCTGGTAGGCGGCTTTATCGGCCCCAAACTAACCGAGATGATTACCTTAGACCAATTCAAATTCCTCTTCGGCTGGGTGCTTTTGATTTTGGCAGCCCTGATGTTCTGGCAGACCACTCCTGGGTATCTCGCCAACAACAAAAAAGAGCAGGCCATCATGAAGGAATTCAAGA